>CAZEPQ010000057.1:0-11307 GCA_964514175.1 uncultured Oscillospiraceae bacterium | reverse complement strand
CCCGAGTGCAAGGACTGCTGGGCCAAGCTCTACTGCTCCGGCGGTTGTGCTGCAAACTCCTATCACGCCACCGGCAAGATCACCGGTATTTATGAATACGGCTGCGAGCTGTTCAAGAAGCGCATCGAGTGTGCTGTTATGATTCAGGTCGCGGAGGCCGAAGATAAGGAATAAGCTTATGGACACACCCATTGTAAAATTTGTCGAGGATTATAAAAATTCTGGCATTGCCCGGTTTCACATGCCGGGCCATAAGGGTGTGTCCTTTTTTGGCCCTGAGGCCCTGGATATCACCGAAATTCGGGGCGCGGATGATTTAAGTTGTCCTGAGGGTATCATTTTAAAGAGTGAAGAAAACGCCGCAGGGCTTTTCGGAACCTGCCGTACCCTTTATTCTACCGGCGGTTCCACCCAGAGCATCCACGCCATGCTATATCTGGCTTTTTTGCGAGCGGAAGGGGAGGAACCCTATATTCTGGCGGGGAGAAATGCCCATAAAGCCTTTATTTATGCCGTTGCCAAGCTGGGCGTTCGGGTGAAATGGCTCTATCCGGAAAAAGTAGATGGCATCTGTGGTTGTGCGGTTTCCCCGGAAAGTCTGGAACAAGCCATTTTGGAGGAAGGGGAGAAGCCCTTCGGGGTTTACATCACCTCGCCGGACTATTTGGGCGGGGTGGCGGATATTCGGGGCCTGTCGGAGGTCACGAAAAAGTACCATATTCCCCTGTTAGTGGACAACGCCCACGGCGCATATTCTGCCTTTGCGGAGCCTTCCTTCCATCCTATTCATTTGGGGGCGGATATCTGCTGTGATTCGGCCCATAAGACCTTGCCATGCCTTACCGGTACCGGGTATCTGCACATTGCGGAGGGTGATGCTTATGGTTTTTCGCGGCAGGCAGTCCACGCCATGGGCATGTTCGGAAGCACCAGCCCCTCCTATCTGTTGATGCAGTCATTGGATCTTTGCAATGTATATTTGGAAGAAAAAATCAGAGGGGACTTAAAATCTCTGGCATCAAAGGTTCAGGATGTGGTCTCATGGCTGGATGCTCTGGGGATACCCAATCATTCTCAAGAGCCAACCAAGATCACGGCGGACCTTCGGCGCTTTGGATTGACCCTGGAAGAGATCGGCGCCCATTTCCGTTCCTTTGGGCTGGAATTTGAATATGCTGATGGGGAATTTGTGGTTTTTATGGCCTCGCCCCAGAATCAGCCAGAGGATTTTGAACGATTGAAGGCCGCATTCTCGGCGTTGCCGCCGTTAAAAATGACAGAACCCCTGCCACGTCCGGAATTTCCAAGGGGCAAACAGATCATGCCCATTCGCAGGGCGGTATTTTCTCCCACAGAAGAGATCGCTGTGGAGGAAGCGGTGGGCCGCATCTGCGGAGCGCCCACGGTGGCCTGTCCTCCTGCCATTCCCATTGCTGTCAGCGGCGAGGAGATCACAGAGCAGCATGTAGCGCTGTTTCGGCACTATGGAATTGCGCGGGTGTGGGTGGTTCAGGAACGCTGACCCGATTATTTATGAACAAAACTGCCTTTTCTCGGCTTTTTCGAGGGAGGCGGTTTTTCTTTTATTATTTTTGATACTTCAGGTTAAAACTTGTACGTTGAGAATCCGGGAATAAATGCTATAATACGATATAGAAATATAACCCGAAGTATGTTCGGAACTATGGAAGGAGAAATCAGTATGAGCAATTGGAGAATCGCTCCGGAGCCCATTCCTGAAAATCAGATCGTGGCCCGCCACGAGGCTGATGTGGTCATCGTTGGCCTTGGCTATGCCGGCAGTGCCGCCATGCGTGCTGCTGCGGAAGAAGGCGTCAAGGTTATAGCGCTGGAAATGATGACAGAGAAGAATTATAAGTCCTGGGGTCGTGATATCGGTCACCTGAACTCCAAATTCCTGGAGTCCCGTGGTATCCCCAAGGTGGACCCCATCGACTATTTTAACGAGTGGATGCGGCGTGCCTGTGGTCGTGCAAACCCCGGCCTTGTTATGAAGTTCTGCAAGAATGCGGGCACCGCTTTTGACTGGTATACCGATATGCTAAAGGATACCGGTTACCTGACTACCCCCTTCTGGCCCGGTGGCAGCAAGTTCGACGGCGAAATCAGCGGCTACAAATTCTGGCCCGGCACCGCTCAGTTCCCGGATTCTCCCGGTGGTCCTCCCATGGGACCTCACGGTAAGGGCGGCGGCCCTGGCGGTCCTGGCGGTGGCCCTGGCGGCCCCGGTGGTGGCCCCGGCGGACCTGGTGGTGGCCCTGGTGGACCCGGCGGTGGTATGGGTGGTCCTCACCCTCAGGATGACAACCCCGATCATCTGAGCCTGACCCATCTGGTCAAGGCCAACATTGAAAAGGCAAAGGCTTTGGGTGCGGAGGCATTCTTCGGCTTCTCCGGCTACTACTGCACCAAGGAGGATGGCCGTGTTACTGGCGTGGTGGCAAAGGAAATCCTTACCGGCGAATATCATCTCTTCACCGCAAAGAAGGGTGTTATCCTTTCCGCAGGCGGCTTCGGCGCCAACAAGGAAATGATGCACGACCTGGTTCACGACATGGTGGACCTGTATCGTGAGGGTGACGGCTCTACCGTTGGCGGCATGGGCCGTAACGGCAGCGGCATCAAGATGGGCGTTTGGGCCGGCGGCAACGTGGAGGCCGGTACTCTGCCTGTCATGGGTGGCAACTTCAATGCCCATCGTGGCATCAACGGTACCTTCGGTACTCTGTGGCTGGATCCCCACGGCAAGCGTTACTGCAACGAGACCTTCGGCGATCCTGTTATCGCCGGTTTTGTGGGCAACCAGATGCCTCGTGGAACTTACTATAACATCATCGACTCCAACGTGCTGGAGGATCTTCAGTGGGCCGTTCCCGCCCATGAGGGCTACGATGCTTCCCGCAGCGATGCCAGAATGCAGGCACAGTTGGATAGCTGCCTGGCAGCAGGCAAGGGCGGCTGCACCGTATTCGCACCCGGTGGCGCCCTCCGTATGGTTGGTGGCCGCAATATGGAAGAGCTGCTGGACAATGCGGAGCTCACCGGCGAAGTCCGTGAGAACGTGAAGAAGAGCATCGAGCGGTACAACGAGATTTGCCGCATGGGCCGTGACGAGGACTTCGGCAAGGACGCAAAGCAGCTTCGTCCTCTAGACGCATGGCCTCTGTTCATCCAGTTCAACACCTACACCAGCCGGATGCTCTGCACCGTTGGTGGTCTGGTGACGGACGAGAACCAGTGTGTGCTGGATCATGAATTTGAGCCCATTCCCGGCCTGTATGCCTCCGGTAATACCTGCGGACGCCGCTTCGGCCCTCAGTATTCCACCCCCACCTCCGGCGTGTCCATCGGCATCGCCATCACCCTGGGTCGCGAGGCTGGCCTTGCAGCTGCAAAGGAAATGCTTTAATATGCTTACATCCCCCGGTATGCGCCGGGGGATGCTTTCTCTTGACGCTTAAATGACAACAAAAAATCCTGCCGCAGTTTGCAGCAGGATTTTCTTTCCTTACATATCTTCCACCTGGAGACGTTCCGTGCCGTGGGACTCGAATTCCTCCATGTAGTCCTCCATGCGGCTCATAAGCTCGTCATAATTGTGCTGGGAGATGGGTGCGTAGTCCATATCCCGACGGGCCAGCTCTTCGGCCAGAATGTCAAAGAAGATGGCATCCTCATAGTCCATAATTGCCTCGTGGATACCGCCCTCCACATAGGCCCGCGAGGGGACGATCTCGCCGTTCCATTTCTGAATCAGGGCCTGCATGCCATGATCCTTGCAGTGGGAGAAGATTTTGCTTTCCACACGGTCGTAATCCGCAAAGCGGTCAGTACCTCTGGTGGAGTTGAGAACCCAGTTTCCGATGTAGACCATATCCAGTAGTCTGCGATATTCTTTTTGGGTAAGTTCAATCTGCATGATTCAGCCCTCCTTTATAATCATTATATACCCTTTGGCGGAAAAATTCCACCGGGAACTGCTGCTTTTTTCGGGAAAATGAAATTTGGACTTGTTTTATATCCCGTTTTATCATAATATATAAAGATAGTCAAGATATGTGAGGTGTTTTTATGACGAATCTGCTTGTTTTGTTCGGCGGTATGTCCCCGGAGCATGAGGTATCCCTCCGTTCCGCAGAATTTATTCTTAATAATATTGATCGCAGCAAGTATTGTGTCTACCCTGTGGGTATCACCAAGGAGGGCGCATGGAAGTATTATCCCGGTACGGATTATTCTCTGCTGCCCCAGAATACATGGCAGGAGGCTGGGGGCGTTTGCGACGCGGTGTTGTCTCCCGCAAGAGGGCAGGGGCTTCTCCTGATGAAGGATGGCGGCCTGGAGATCGTTCCCGTTGGCTGCTGCTTCCCTGTGCTTCACGGTGAAAACGGCGAGGACGGCTCCATTCAGGGCCTGATGCAGGTGGCCGGTATTCCCTGTGTGGGACCCGGTGTGGCGGCTTCTGCCTCCAGCATGGATAAGACCCTGACAAAGCTTCTGGTGGGGGAGACCGACGTGCGGCAGGCATCCTGGTATTTGGCCCGTCGGGACAGCATTGAAAAGCGGCTGGATGCGCTGGTGGCAGACATTGAAGCCGGAGGGGAATACCCCCTGTTTGTGAAGCCTGCGGGTACCGGTTCCTCTGTGGGTGTCAGCAAGGCCAGAAATACCGAGGAACTGAAAACCGCCCTGAAGACTGCCGCAAAGTACGACAGCAAGGTGCTGGTGGAGGAGTTCATCTCCGGCCACGAAGTGGAAGTTGCGGTTCTGGGCAACGACGAGGCCATTGCCTCCGTCGTGGGCGAGGTTATTGCAGGCGCCGAGTTCTATGACTACGAGGCCAAGTACATCTCTACGGAATCCCGGACGGAAATTCCGGCAAATATCCCTGCCGAGGCAGCGGAGCGGCTCCGTCAGGCAGCCATCACTGTCTATAAGGCCATGGGCTGCAAGGGCCTGAGCCGTGTAGACTTCTTCCTGACCTATGAAGGAAATGATGTGGTATTCAACGAGATCAACACACTGCCCGGTTTCACATCCATTTCCATGTACCCCAAGCTCTTTGAGGCTTACGGCATCCCCAATCAGGTGCTGATCGATGAACTGATCCGCCTTGCAATGGAGGCTTAATTATGGATACAAGACCCATTGGCGTCTTTGATTCCGGTCTGGGCGGCCTTACGGCGGTACGCCAGCTCATGGAGCAGCTTCCCGGGGAGGATATCATCTATTTTGGTGACACGGGACGGGTGCCCTATGGCAGCCGGTCCGGTGAAACCATTCTGAAATACACCCGTCAGGATATCAACTTCCTGATGCAGTTTGACATCAAGGCGGTGGTCATTGCCTGTAATACTGCCGATACCGTGGCAGGAGCCAGAGTGCAGCGGGAGTACGACCTTCCCATCTGCGGTGCCCTGCGGCCCACGGCAAAGTGTGCGGCAGCCCAGACGAAGAACAATAAGATCGGCATCATCGGCACCAACGCCACGGTGAAGGCCCGGGCCTACAACGGCATCATCTGGGAGGAAAATCCCCGGATCCAGGTCCGCAGTGTGGCCTGTCCCTTGCTGGTCCCTTTTGTGGAGAATCACCGTTATCAGGTGGGGGATAAAGCCCTGGAAATCGTGCTGGAGGAATACCTGCGGCCTTTGAAGGAATGGGGCTGTGATACCCTGATCCTGGGCTGTACCCATTATCCGCTGCTGTGGGATGTGATTTCTAAGATCATGGGGCCTGAGGTGGCGCTGGTGAACTCCGGCAGAGAGGCGGCACGGCAGTTGGCGGAGACTCTGAAACGGGCAGATATGCTTTCCGGCAAGACGGAAAAGGGCTCCTGCCGCTACTATGTCAGCGATTCCACAGAGGGCTTTGCGGAAATGGCGTCCCTGTTTTTGCAGCGGGATGTGGAAGACTTGGTGGAGCAAATCGATATTGAAAGGTACTGAGTTATGACACAATCGGTAATTATTTCGGTGGACAGCACCCAGAAGTTCATTGGTGAGGAAAAGCAGACCATCCAGATCGTGACGGATGGCACCATGAGAATGGACGGGGACACCACTTATATTTCCTACGAGGAATCCGAGATCTCCGGTTTGGAGGGCACTACCACCACCTTTGTGGTGAAGAAGGACCATGTGGTGCTACACCGCAGCGGTGCTGTGGAGTCCAAAATGGTTTTTGAAAAGGGAAAAAAGGATGTATCTCTCTACAATGTGGGCTTCGGTGCCATGACCATCGGTGTTCAAGCCCGGAGACTGAAAAATGAGCTGGGCCCCGATGGGGGACGACTGGAGATCTCCTACGGCATTGAGATCGGAGAACAGCTCAAGGGCCTCAATTCCTTCATTGTAAATGTGCGCCGTCCCGGTGGGGAGGAACTGCCACAGTAATGTTAAAGACTGTCTCAGGTTTGAGGCAGTCTTTTTTGCGGGAGCGCCCTTGGCTTCTCCATGGGGGAGACTAGGGACGGTGCAACTCAAAAACATAGTCTAGTAAACAGTGCCGCCGTCAAAAATCCCGTGAAATCCGCAATTAAGGCAGCCGGGATGGTGTATCTGGATTTCTTGATCCCGGCGGCACCGAAATATACGGTGATGGTGTAAAAAGTGGTTTCCGTGGAACCCAGCATGACGGCGGCGGTTCGTCCAATTTGAGAATCCACGCCGTAGTGGGCCATAAGCTCCGCCCCAACAGCCAGAGCTGCGCTGCCGCTGAAGGGCCTGACCAGCATCAGAGGAAGGGTTTCCGGTGGGATGCCCAGGAATCGGCAAACCGGGGAGAGCAGCTCCGAAAGCATGTCCAGGGCGCCGCTGGCCCGAAGCATACCAATGGCGGTCAGCAGGATTACAAGGGATGGCAGGATGGTTTTCAGCAGTTTTAAACCATCCATGGCCCCGTCTGTCAGGGCTTCGTAGACATTTTCCTTTTTGTGCAGCCCCACGCAGGCGCAAAGGGCCAGAATTCCCGGTACGATCAGATCAGTCAGCATGTTTTTTCAGCACATGACAGGCAAAAAGTCCGGCGGAGACGGAGCACAGGCTGGTCAGCAGTACCGCCGGGAGAATATCCAGAGGACTCCGGCAGCCCAGACCTACCCGCAGAGCGGCCACGGTGGTGGGGATGAGCTGAATGGAGGCGGTGTTCATTACCACAAGGCGGCATTGCTCGTCCGTGGCGGTTTTGGAACCATCACCCATGGCTTTGCAGGCGGCAATACCCATGGGCGTGGCGGCATTGCCCAGCCCCAACAGATTCGCGGTGACATTGGCGGACAGGGCGGAGAAGCCGTCCTGATTTTGCCGCAGTTTTGGAAAAATGCGGCCCAGCAGGGGGGTCATGAGACTTCCGAGCTTTTCCCTTAGACCGCTGCGGCGCAGCAGTTCCCCGACGCCACACCACAGACACATGGGGCCGGCCAGGGAAAGTGCCATCGTCACAGCGTTTTGTGCCCCTTCCATGGCGGCTGCGGAGACCTGAGACGTGCTGCCGGTCAGGATGCCAAAGATCAGAGCAGCCAAAACCATTCCTGTCCATAAATAGGAAATCATATACATACCTCCAAAATTTGCACTGGGATGCTTGTTTGTTCCAATAATTTTGAATCCTTATTTTTGATGAAAAAACAAAAATAAAGAAAATTTTTGTAGAAACCATTGACAAATTGACACCGGATTTTTATAATACAAATATAGCGCTAGGCTTATGGTTATGGAAAAGGAGACAATCAATATGAAATCTACAGGTATTGTCAGAAAGGTGGACGAGCTGGGCCGCATTGTCCTGCCCATCGAGCTCCGCCGCACTCTTGAAATTGCAGAGCGTGATTCTTTGGAAATTTATGTGGAAGGCTCCACCATTATTCTGAAGAAATATGAGCCTGCATGTATTTTCTGCAATGATGCCAAGGATGTTGTCAACTACAAGGGCCGCAACATTTGCAGAAAGTGCCTGGAGGAAATGAAGAATATCTAAAAAGAAAAATCCGCAAACCGATGTTTGCGGATTTTTGCTGTCCATATGTGAAGAAACGGTGTGCGAACAATGCGGATTCGGTGAAAAATCAGTCTTGACTTGCTTGCAGAGCGGCGTCGTACAGGGAATTCTTGGCGATGCCGCTTTCTTTGCTGATCTGCTTCACCGCGTCCTTGAGGGAAAGGCCTTCCTCCCGCAGTGCCAGCACCTTCTCCACACAGTCCTCCAGGGATGGCTTTTCGTCCACAGGCTTGGGGGCTCCTTCGATGATGAGGACGTACTCGCCTCGGGGCTCATGCTCATCATAATAGGCGATTGCCTCCCCGAAGGTCATTCGCAGGGCTTCCTCGTGGAGCTTGGTAAGCTCCCGGCAGAGGGTGATATGACGCTCCATACCGAAGGTTTTTGCCATATCAGCCAGGGTAGCGATAAGCTTGTGGGGGGCCCCGTAGAAGATCATGGTGCGGCGCTCCTCGATCAGCCCGTCTAGATGTTCCCGGCGGGAACGCTTGTTGATAGAAAGAAAGCCCTCGAAGGTAAAACGTCCCGTGGGCAGACCGGAAATGGCCAGAGCGGTGATGGCGGCGCAGGGGCCGGGGATGGCGGTGACAGTGACACCGTGATCCGCACAGAGTCGTACCAGATCTTCGCCGGGGTCAGAGATGGCGGGAGTGCCGGCGTCTGTCACCAGCGCACAGATTTCGCCCTCCAGAAGACGGGCAAGGATTTGTGGGCCGCTCTTTAATTTGTTGTTTTCATGATAGCTTACCAGTTGTTTTTTGATTTCCAGATGGTTGAGCAGCTTCACGCTGACCCGGGTATCCTCAGCGGCGATAAAATCGGCGGTTCTGAGGGCTTCGGCAGCGCGGGGAGAAATGTCACCCAGATTTCCGATGGGGGTGGGGACAAGGATCAAAGAGCCGGACATGGTGGTGCTCCTTTCGTGGTATGACTATGTAGAGAATGTTTATACGCGGCGGTAAATCTTCTGAAGCTCTGTCGTCTCATTTCCCGTTTCATCCCGGAGGTACAGGTCTTTTTCCCAGATCATGCCGGGATTGCCACCCCGGCGGGCTTCCAACAGAATGAGATTTACAGGGGAGGTGTGGGTATGATGAACAGGCCGGATACGCTTGGGCTCAAAACCGCTGTTTCTCAGACTGGTAATGAGGTCACAAAGCCGATCGGGACGGAATACCAGACAAAAGCTGCCGCCCCAGCGGGTGGCCCATGCGGCGGCCTGACACAGATCATCCAGGGTGCAGGTGCCGTCTCCACGGGCATTTTTCAGGCCGGATGCGGCCTCCGGGCCGGTGCCTGCGCCAAAATAGGGGGGATTTGACACAGTAAGATCGAATTGCCCTGTGGGGATCAACTCCCGATACTGTCGAAGATCTCCGGAGATCAGTCGAATACGGTCCGATAGCTCGTTGGCTTCAAAGTTCGCTTGCGCCAAAGCGCAGGCGTTTTCCTCCAGCTCCACAGCAGTGGCGGTGAGTCTGGGGCGTTCATACAGCAGCAGAATGGGCAGAATACCGGTGCCGGTACCCAGATCCAGAACCCGGTCCTTGGGGCCGGGGTGGGCAAAATCAGCCAAAAGCACGGAGTCGGTGCCCATGGGGAATACTCCGGGGGCCTGATGTAGAACGGGACCATGGTCCCAAAGGGTCTGGGGCATAGCGGCTCCTTTCCAAAAAGACAGTTCAAATGGGTGCCACGTTTGTGGCACCCATTCGATGTTACGTACACATTAGCCCTCGGCAATGGCCTCAACGGGACAGTTGTCAGCGCAGGTGCCGCAGTCGATGCAGAGATCAGCAGCGATCTCATAGTGCTCATCACCGGGAGCGATGGCCTCGACAGGACAGTTGCTGGCGCACAGACCGCAGGAAATGCAATCTTCACCAATCTTATATGCCATTTGGGTACACCTCCATTTAGGGACCAAAGGTCCGATTTACTTCATTGTAGCATGGATTTCAAAAAAAGCAATTCTTTTCTGTGGGATTTTTTCTGATAAATCCGGGAATGTTTTGAAAATCTATGAAATTGGCTATGATTATTTGGCAGGGGGTGAAAGAAATGGTGCGAAGACGATTCAGCATTTCCGGTCAGGAGGCGGTACGCAGAGCGGCGTTGACAGCGGAGGAACTAGGCCACAGCTATGTCAGCAGCGCCCATCTTCTGCTGGGGTGCTGCTGGCACGGAACGGTGGCGCTGCGGGTGGAGAAGCTGGTTCCTGTGGAGAATCTGCGGGTATGCATGATCCTGCATCTGGGCCGGGGAAAGGCCGGGGAAGGAGCCTTTCAGGGCCTTACAGAGGAAGCGTCGGCCTGCATCCGGCAGGCGGCACTTCGGGCGGGGACAGGAGAAATAGAGCCCATGGATCTCTATGGCGGCATTCTGAGCAGCCCGGACAGTCTGGGAATGGGACTTTTGGAGGAAGCGGGAGCAGACCCGGACAAGCTGCGGGGACAGATCTGGGAGAGTACCGAAATCAGAAAAGCTGGAGGAGCGCAAATGGTGACAAAATTGCTGGATAGATACAGTCAGGACTTGACCCAAAAGGCGGCAGAGGGGAAATGTGGCCCCGTCATTGGCCGGGAGGAACAGGTGGAGCGGATCATGGAGATCCTCTGCCGCAAAACCAAGAACAATCCTGCCCTAGTGGGAAAGCCGGGGGTGGGAAAAACTGCACTGGCGGAAAAACTGGCCCAGGAGATCGTTCGGGGCAATGTGCCCCAGCGCCTAAGAAATAAGCGGGTGGTGGCCCTGTACATGTCCACCCTTGTGGCAGGAACAAAATACAGAGGGGAGTTTGAAGAAAGGCTGCGGGATATTTTGGACGAGGTGATCAAGGCAGAAAATGTGATCCTGTTTGTGGATGAGATGCACACCATTGTTGGTGCGGGCTCCGCGGAGGGGGCCATTGACGCGGCAAATATTCTAAAGCCTGCCTTGGGCAGGGGAGAGATCCAGCTCATCGGCGCCACCACGGAGAAGGAATATCGAAAGTATATTGAAAAGGATGCGGCCCTGAGCCGACGGTTCTCCCGGGTGGAGGTGCCGGAACCGGATGCCCGGGAAACCCTGGACATCCTGAAGGGCATCCGCCCGGATTTTGAACGGTATCACGGTGTCAGTTTCAGCGACGAGGCACTGGAGGCGGCGGTGAGCCTTTCGGAGCGGTATTTCCCGTTGCGGTACTGGCCCGATAAGGCGGTGGATCTGGTGGATGAGGCGGCGTCCATGGTGCATCTGAAGCAGGAAAACAGCATTACCGGGCGACAACAGCGGCAGCGCCGAAGT
>CAZEPQ010000056.1:0-11442 GCA_964514175.1 uncultured Oscillospiraceae bacterium | reverse complement strand
TTGTAGTAGTTGGGCATCCATTCGTCGATGAGATCGTCGATGGCAATGATGACATCGTCTTCCCAAGCGGTATCCAGACCGCCGGTATAGTTGGTGTCAACATCATGCATCAGATCACAGTAGTCGCCGCCTGCGATCATCAGATTGAACTTTTCGACAGCGGTTTCGGCATTCTCAAGACGGAACTCGGTCTTGATGCCGGTGCGCTCCTCCATCTCCTGGAAGAACAGGGTGTCGGTGTAGCTTTCCATGCCAAATGCGGCAAAGAAGGGGAACCAACCGTCAAAAATGGTGATGGTTTCGTCGCCCTCGGCAATGGGGAAGACGCCTGCGCCCTCAGCGAACTCATGTTCTTCTACTTCGGGAACTTCTTCCTCAACAGCGCTGCCTTCTTCGGCAACTGCGGGCTCCTCCGCCGGTGCTTCAACTTCAGCTTCTGCTTCAGCTTCCGGAGCCGACGAGGCTGCTGCGGAACCGGCTTCGGAGGCGGAAGCGGCGGTGGAAGTTGCCGCACTGCCGCAACCGGCCAACATGGCGAATGCCATGCTGAGAACCAGCAACAGGGCAATGATTTTTTTCATGTGTATCCCTCTTTTCAAAATAATACGGATGTACTGTTTCTGCAAACAAAATCCTGACCATATCATACTTTAGAAATATTCAAAGGCCAAGTATCAAAAATGATAAAAAGATCAATTTATGCGGTTTGTGTGAAGAAAAAATGATATGGGATATGAGGGAAGCATGAAGGCGCACCCCTGTGGGCGCGCCTTCATCTACAGCATTTTCATCAGATCGGACAACATTCCGTCAGTAACTTCTATGATCCGGGCGATCTGCTCCCCGGTGGCATTATCATAGTGGATCCCGCAGACCACGCAGACAGAGGCGCTTAGTTTTTGGGCCAAGGCTTTGGCCCAGGGGCCGGATACATACTGGTCCTTGTGACCGGGGAAAAATCGGGTGTCGGGCTCCTGTTCCGGAAGACAGGTGCTGACAGCGCCGATGTGGCTCTGACAGCCGCCGGTGATCAGAACGTGCAGTCCGATATCCAGCAGGGTGGCGCTGCATCGGATGGGATATCCGAAGAGTGGGGTTTCCAGTGTGTGGGTCACATTCCGGTCCATTCCCGCACCTCCCCCAGATCAAACTGAGAAAGCACCTTCTCGGCGATGTGCCGGTTCACATCCTCGATGGTGGTGGGATGGTTATAATACGCCGGAACGGGAGGGATCACCACAGCCCCCAACTGACTGATCTCGTGGAGATTCCGCAGGTGAATGGTGCTGAAGGGACACTCCCGGGGCACCAGCACCAGCTTTCTGCGTTCCTTCAGAGTCACATCAGCGGCCCGAAGCAAAAGGGTGTCGCAGTAGCCGCTGACCACCCCTGCCAGGGTTTTCATGCTGCATGGGATGATGACCATGCCGAGGGTTTTGAAGCTGCCGCTGGCAGGGCCTGCGCCGTAGTCCTGGTTGTCATAGAGCCGGGTGCAGAGCCCTTCAAGCTGCTGCCGGGTCATATTCATTTCGTGTTCCAGGGTCATTTCGCCGCACTGGGACAGGATCACATGGGTATCCACCTGGGGGATGTTTTGGAGCTGCCGCAGCAGCTCCACCGCCAGAGGGGCGCCGGAGGCACCGGTGACGCCGATGATAAGACGATTGCGCAAAGGAATTCCTCCTTCAATTTATATATAGGGCGGCCAGGCTTTGGCCGCCCTACGGTGGAAAAATCAGAATTCAAAATCGCGAAGCCACTTCTTGGGGTCCACATCCATGAATTTGGCACGCTGGAAGTGGTCCTTCAGGTGGAAGGGCACCGTGCAGTCGAAAATGGTCTTGCAGGAGATGCCCTTGTTGGCAATGGAGGCGGAGTAATCCGGGGAAGCGCTGGGGTCCAGGGGGTGACATCTGACGCCGGGGATGGTGACAATATCCTCGTTGCCCTGGAAGCGGGTGTTCATGGCCCACAGCACGTCGTCGGTGTCGAAAATGTCCACATCCTCGTCCACCAGGATCACATGCTTCAGCTCCGGGAAGGCAGAGAAGGCCAGAAGCGCGGCCTGCCGCTGTTTGCCCTCATCGGTGGGGACGGTTTTCTTCACCTGGATCACAGCGCAGTATTTGCCGCCGCCGGAGGGATGGGCATAGACGTTGAGGACCTTGCCGGGCATGGCCTTTTCAATCATGCGGTAGATACTGGCCTCAGTGGGGATGCCGGCCATGGAAACATGCTCCATGGAGGGGCCAACGCAGGTCTGCATAATGGGGCTTTTTCGATGGGTCACAGCGGTGACCTTGATGAGCCAGCAGACGGAGGAAGCCGCGCCGTTGTAGCCGGGGAACTCAGGCATGGCGTAGCCGGTGCCGGAGTTCTGGTCCTCCTGGACCTGAATACCGGGCTGTACATAGCCCTCGATGACATACTCGGAATGGAGAATGAAGTTCTCCGGGATGGTCAGACATTTATGGAGCTTCACAGGCTCGCCACGGAGGGCACCGGCGATAGAAAGCTCATTGAAGCCAAGGGGGGTTGTGGGGGGCTCAAAGCAGGAGGCCACGTTGATGGCAGGGTCCACACCAATGCTGATGGAGATGGGCAGAGCCTGCCCCAGCTCCGTTGCCCGTTCTGCCATGGCACCGATGTGCCGGGAACCGGGCTGCAGGAAGATAGACATGGTATCCTTGCTCTGGAGGCACATCCGATGGATGGTCACGTCACTCAGGCCCGTGTCGGGATGGGTGGCGTAGCACATGCCCATGGTGATATAGGGACCTGCGTCCACCGGGGTATTGGTGGGAGCGGGAACAATCTTAAACAGGTCAAAATCCGGGTCTGTAGCCAGATGGACAACCTCCTGACATGCCGCAGGCTCGTCAACCACAACAGGCTCGATGGGATTTTCAGAGGCCTTGCACAGAACCTTGCCCACATTTTCCGGCTCACAGCCGAAGAATGCGGCAACACGCTTACGGCTGCCTACCATGCCGATGGCTACGGAGGTATCCGGGAAGCCCATTACATTGTGGAACAGCATGGCAGGGCCGTTCTGCTTGGTGGGACGCATGACGGTGCCGCCAGCGCCCACATGACGGTATACGCCGGAGAGCTCTGCTTCGGGATTGACTTCCACATCCGTCTCCACCAATTCTCCCGGCATGGTTTTCAGCAGCGCAATGGCACTGCGAAGGTCGTATACTTTCAAAATTTTTCACACTCCATAGAATACATTGCTGTGTCTATTCTACCATGTGCCCTCGGGGAGTGCAATTCCGATTCATACTTGCAGTTATTCCGAGGGGGAATCTGTGGCGGCGGGGTGCTTTTCAGAAACAAAGTCCCAAAATTCCTGGGCGGAGGGGCTTAGGCTGCGGCCCTCCTTGCGGACCAGGCAGATGGAGCTTTCCACCACGGGGGCAATGTCGATGCAAACCACGTCCGGGTTTGCCACAAAATCTGTGTGCCGTTTCATTAGCAGGGCAACGCCCATGTCCTGGGCCGCCAGATCTACAATGTTTTCCGGACGGTGGCCGGTATAGGTGATGCGGGGTACAAAGCCGGCGGCTTTACACAGGGAGCTGTAGAGATGGTGGAACCCGGTCTGCTGGTCCAGGAACAGCAGGGGTTCATCCCGCAGATCCAGCACATGTACCGTCTTTTGCTGGGCTAGAGGATGTCCCAGAGGTACAACTGCCACCAGATTGTCCCGGCAGATCTCAATAAACTCCAGGCCTGCCTCATCGCTGAGGCCACGCCGTGAAAAGGCCAGCTCGCTTTCGTCCTTGTCCAGCATGGACATAAGCTCCTGCTGCTCGCATTCCGTCACATCCAGGGCCACATTGGGATGAAGCTGCCGGAATTTTGCCAAAAGGCCGGTGATGTTGTACTGGGCCATGACGGGGATGGAGGCGATACGCAGGAAGGTTTTTTCCCGGACAGACTGATGATCGGCTGCCACACGGATCTTGTTGCTGAGCTGATAGATTTGGGCTGCCAGAGGAAGGATCTGGGCTCCTGCCGCAGACAGGCTCACATTGCGGGAATTCCGCACCAAAAGGGGCGCACCCAGTTCCCGTTCCAGGGCCAGAATGTGCTTGGACAGGGCGGACTGGGAAAGGCAGAGCTCCTCGGCGGCCCGGGAAAAGCTTCCCAGCTTTGCAACCACCGTAAATTCCCGGAGATATTCGATTTCCATGGGATCCCTCCTTGAGATTTCTCATTTCATCTTAGCGAAGATACAGGGGCTTTGTCAAGAAAAAATGCCTATTTCCCGGTGTTTTTCACAAGTTCTCCCGGAAAAATCGAAAAGATTCGAGCGGTTTTTTATCTTGCATCCCAGGGGGCGGGCGGGTATAATGGTGGACGGAAAATGCGGAATGAGAGGAAATCATATGCTGAAATATTTGATCGTCTGCCCACTGGTATTTTTGGCAGGCTTTGTGGATTCCATCGCCGGAGGCGGGGGCTTGATCTCCCTGCCGGCCTTTATGATCGCTGGCCTGCCTACCCATACAGCCATTGCCACCAACAAGCTGTCTTCCACCCTGGGAACGGTGGTATCCACAGGGCGGTTTTTGAAAAATGGCTATGTGCCCATTAAGCTGTCCCTGTGTGCTGCGGTGATGGCTCTGATCGGTTCCACCATCGGCGCAAACATCTCCATGTTGTTGCCGGAGAGCGTACTGCGGGGCATGCTGCTGGTGGTGCTGCCCATTGTGGCCTTCTATGTGCTGAAAAATAAGTCCATGGGAGAAAACGAAAAGACCGGCACCCGACCTTTTCGTCAAATGCTGGTCATCGCCATGGCGGCGGCTTTTGTGATTGGTATTTATGACGGCATTTACGGACCGGGTACGGGTACCTTCCTGCTGCTGATCTTGACGGGACTGGGCAGAATGGATCTCAAATCTGCCTCCGGTGCCACCAAGGTCATCAATCTGTCCTCCAATATTGCGGCCCTTGTGACATTCATTGTTCACGGTCAGGTAAACTGGACCCTGGGATTGGCCGCTGCGGCCTTCTGCATCTGCGGGCATTATCTTGGCTCCGGCTTGGTGGCCAAGGACGGAAAGAAGATCGTTCGGCCTGTGGTACTGACGGTGCTGGTGATCCTGTTTGTAAAGGTTATTGTCGGCTTCTAATTGGAAGCATTCCGCTAGATGAACATAATTAAAACAGAGGAAGGGCCGTGGCCTTTCCTCTGTTTGGCTATAAGGGGTGTTTTATTATTTCAGCGCTGCGAAGAGTCTCACAGAATGCCGCCCTTTCTCAGATCATCCAGCATGTCGTCGGTCATCTGCCAGTGCCAGTTGCCCTCGGGGACACCGGGGATATTGATCCGGGTTTCATCACCGAGACCCAAAATGTCCTGTACTGGCAGAATGGTGGCAGCGGAGGGCATGGACAAAAGTTCCTTGAGGACGTGGGCGGGGCTTCGGTCACTGCCGGAATCCTGCAAATATCCTGCCAAGGTCTGATTGTCGTGGGTTCCGCTGAAGAAAACCCGATGGCTGGCCTCTTCCTCCGTCATGGCGTTCATTTCATCGGCGGTAAATTGCCAGATGTTCATGCCTGCAAAGCCGGTCTGTTTCAGCAGTGCCGTCACCTCGCAGTCCAGGGTACCCAGATCCTCCGCCACAATGGGCAGGGTGCCGAATTCCTGCGCCAGTTCCTTGAAGAATTTCAGGCCGGGGCCCTTCATCCAGTAGCCGCTCTTGGGGGTCTTTCCGGCAGGGATGGCGTAATAGGCCGCAAAGCCACGGAAATGGTCCAGCCGTACAGAGCTAAAACGCTTAAAGGCGCAGCCCAGACGCTGCTTCCACCAGGTAAAGCCGTCCTTTGCCATGGCCTCCCAGTCATACAGGGGATTGCCCCAGTCCTGACCGTCGGGGGAGAAATAGTCCGGGGGACAGCCTGCCCGCATGGTGGGATAGCCCTTTTCGTCCAACTGGAACAGCTCACGATGGGCCCAGGTGTCGGCACCGTCCACGGCGGCATAAATGGGCAGGTCACCAATGAGGGAGATGCCCAGAGATTCCGCCTTTTCCTTCAGCAGATTCCACTGGTAGGAGAAGCGATATTGCTCTTCCCGGATGGCCTGCAGCTCCGGGGCATATCTCTTTTTGAGGGAGGGGAGATTTTTACGATCCCGTTCCCGCCAGGGCCAGGTCTGCCAAGCTCCGCCATTGTGGACATCCCGCAGTACGGAATACAGGGCATAATCCTCCAACCAGAAGGCATTTTCCTGGCAGAAGGCATCAAAGCCTGCCATATCCACAGGGATCTCCGGGGCGATAAATCGGGGATCTCCGGCGAAAATTCCACGGCTGGAATAGGGGGAATCTCCGTCGCCCGCAGGGCACAGGGGCAGAAGCATCCAACTGGAGTAGCCTGCCCGATGGATGGCCTCCAGAAATTTATAGGCTTTGTCCCCCATGGTGCCGCAGCCCTCCCCGGGCAGAGAGAACAGGGGACAGAGGACGCCCTTGCCGGTGGGGGTCCTGGTCAATGCGGGCAGGGGGGAGAAGTGTTCCTGACCACCTTCCCTATACAGGATGGCAGCGGACAGGGCGGGAAGTGTCAGGGTTTCGCCGGAAACAGTGCTTCCGGACAGCAGATCCAGTCGAATCCCGGTATCCTTTGGCAGGGAGATCGTGTAAGGATCAAAACTGCGGTTTACATAAATCAGTGTGGAGGTGTCCTCCAGGGTTCGCTCCAGTCCAAAAACCTGCTTTTCAGGGGCGACGTATTTCACATCGCCCTTTACCAGCACAGGATATTCCTTCCTTAAATTGGAAAGCATTCGCACATGGAACTGAAGATCCCCATCCTCCTTGCCCCAGGGGAAGGGCCCCCGGTTGAAGGGGTCTGCGTAGCCCTCCATACCGGCTTCGTCTCCATAGTAGACGCAGGGCACACCGGGGAAGGTAAACAGCAGCACATCCAACAGCTTCAGCCGATAAAGGCCCAACTGCCGCTTGCCTTCGGGGAGCTGATAATGCTCCTGCTGGGCCTCGGTGAGACCCTCGGGGGATTCGCCCAGGATGCTGAGAATGCGGGGGGTGTCGTGGGTAGAGATCAGGTTCAGCGCACCATAGAGGGCAGAGGGGGGATAGTTCTCCCGAATGCTGTCCATGATGTCCCGGAAGGTCTCTGCGTCGGATTTGCCAAGAATGAAGTCCATGGCACCCACCCGGAAGGGATAGTGCATGGTGCAGTCCAGTTCGGAGCCAAGGAGATATTTCCGCTGATCGCCGTAGCTGATCTTGTTGCTGGCATCCTCCCAAACTTCGCCCAGAAGCAGGGCATCGGGGCGCTGGGACTTGCCGGCGGAGCGAATCTTTTCGATAAAGCTGTCAGGCAACTCGTCTGCCACATCCAGCCGCCAGCCGGAAGCGCCTTTGTCCAGCCACTTGCGGATGACACCGTTTTCGCCGCAGATGAATTCCTGATAACCGGGGTCAGTTTCCTCCACATCTGGCAGGGCGTCCACGCCCCACCAGCATTCATAGCCGCTGGGATACTGCGTTCCGAAGCGATACCAGCTATCATAGGGGGATTTTTCCGATGAGAAGGCACCGGGTTCCGGGAAGTTGCCGTAGCGATTAAAATATACGCTGTCGTCGCCGGTGTGGCTGAACACGCCGTCTAAGATGATGCGAATGCCCTGTTTTTCCGCTTCAGCGCAGAGGGCGGAGAAGTCCTCCTCCGATCCGAAGGAAGGGTCAATGGTAAGATAGTCGGCGGTGTCGTACTTGTGGTTGCTGGTAGCCTTGAAAATGGGATTCAGGTAAATGGCGCCGATGCCCAACGATTTGAGATAAGGCAGCTTTTCTTGAATGCCCTTTAGATTGCCGCCGAAGAATGGCCAGCGAATGACTCTGCCCCCCGCTTCCTTGCAATAGAAGGGGGTATCGTCCCAATCCTGTAATACCAGGCGTTTGGGACCCTTCCAGCCCTCAGGCAGGGCGGCGCTTTTCTGGCACTCCTGCCAGTTGTCTCCCCGGGCGAAACGGTCCGGGAAGATTTGATAGACCACGGAATTTTCGTACCAATCCGGCAGCCGAGTGGGCTTATAAACTGTGATCTGCCAGGACTCTGGATTGTCAATGGTGGTACCCTTTCCCTGCTTGCTGCCGGTGGGACGGCCATAGAATACGGGCCCCGTGGGGGTGACGACGCAGAAATAGTACCACAAAAGCCCCGGCTCCTCAGGCAGGGTGATGGAAGCGGTATAGAAGCCCGGTGCGGATTCCGTCATGGGGACCAGGATCTCACGATCCTGCCACAGCCGGACATAGACCTGACCCTGGGTGAGGCCCAGAACGTCGATGTTCAGGGTCACAGTGGTCCCAACAGGCTGGGCACCGAAGGGGGAGCGGTATTTTTCCATACGGGAGTCATGAAACAGGTACATAGAAACCTCCGTGGTTCAAGAAGTTATAGATTTCGGCGGGGGAAAGTCCCCCGCCGAGATAGGTTAAGCGAGAATATGACGGTAAACCGCCATGTATTGCTTTGCGCTGGCTTTCCAGCCGAAGTCCTGGGCCATAGCCTGGGACTGAAGCTGCTGCCAAGTTTCCGGGCCGTCCCGGTACAGGGCAGTGGCGGTCAGGATGCAGTCTTTGAGCTCGTCGCTGCTGGCGTTGCAGAAGCTGAAACCGGTACCCTCACCGGTATTTTTGTTGTAGGGAATCACCGAATCCTTGAGGCCGCCGGTCTCACGAACCAGAGGCAGGGTGCCGTAGGCCATGGAGATCATCTGACTCAGGCCGCAGGGCTCAAAGAGAGAGGGCATGAGGAACAGATCCGCGCCGGCATACATGCGGCAGGACAGAGGTTCGTCAAAGGCACAGCGAATGGCGATCTGATCCGGCAGGGCGGCGGCATAGCTCTGGAACAGCTCTTCGTAATGGCGGTCGCCGGTGCCGAGAATGGCAAGCTGCATGTCCTCCTTCACCAGTCTGGGCATGGCTCCTGCCAGCAGATCCAGGCCCTTCTGGTCGGTGAGACGGGAAATCAGCACCATAAGGGGGGTGTCCGGTTTCTCCGGCAAACCCAGCTCCCGCTGGAGCGCAGCCTTGCAGGCGGCTTTTCCGCTCATATCCTCAGAAGAGAAGGGGACGGGGGCGGCTTCGGGGGAGAATTTCTTGGTGTCAATGCCGTTCAGGATGCCGCAAAGCCGATCCTTCCGCTGGGTGAGCACCAGATCCAGGCCCTCGCCGTAGTCGGGGGTGCAAATTTCCTCCGCGTAGGTGGGGCTGACGGTGGTGACATAGTCGGAATAGTACAGGGCGCCCTGCAGGAAGTTGATAGCGTCGTAGCCCCAATGGAGCTGATCGGCGGCGTTTTTGCATTCGTGAAGGGCCAACAGGTCCCCAAGGCAGAATTCTCCGCAGATGCCCTGGAATTTGAGATTGTGAATGGTCAAAATGGTCTTGATGTTACGGTACAGTTCCAGCCCCTGATACTGCTCGTGGAGGAACACAGGCAGAAGAGCGGTGTGCCAGTCGTTGATGTGGATCACATCCGGGATGAAATCGGGAATGTGCTGAAGGCTTTCCAGAATGGCCTTGGCAAAGAAGGCCACACGCTCACAGTCATCGCCGTAACCGTATGCGTTATCCCGGTAGAAATAGTACTGGTTGTCCACAAAATAATACTGAATCTTCCCTAATTTCAGGGTTTCAATGCCGCAGTACTGGTTTCGCCAGCCCAAGGGCACGGTAAAATCGCAGACCTTTTTCATCTTGTTGCGGTATTCCTGGGGGATTTGCCGCAGCTTGGGCAAGATTACCCGGATATCGCAGTAACGGCTCTTTAGAGCAGAGGGCAGGGAGCCTGCAACATCGCCCAGGCCGCCGGTTTTGATGAAGGGTGTGGCCTCAAAGGCCGCAAAAAGTACATTTATTTTCTGGGCCATAGGGAGACCTCCTTACAGTTCCTGGCGCTTGCCGATGACAAAGGGCTTCTTCTCACTGCCGGACAGCTTTACGTCAGAGCTGATCTTGACATACTTGTCACAGATCACATTCTCCACCACAGCGCCGGGGCCGATGACACAGTGCTGCATCAGAATGGAGTTCCGTACCACAGCACCCTCACCGATCTCAACATTACGGAAGAGGATGGAGTTTTCCACAGTGCCTTCCAGAATGCAGCTTGCGGCCACCATGGAGTTCTTTACGCTGGAACCGGGCAGATATTTTGCCGGGGGAGAATCGGAGGTCTTAGTCAGAATGGGCATGTCCTCGCTAAACAGCTCGGCCTGCACCTCGGGACGCAGCAGATCCATGGACACCTTCATGTAGTCCTGAGCGTCGTCCACAGCATGCTCGTAGCCGGTGAAGCGCCATGCGCCCACCTGGATCTGGCTCAGATTGGTGGCCAGAATATCCATGATGTCGATGTAGCCCAGATTCTGATAGCACTCAATGAAGTCCAGCAGCAGTTTGCGGCTGATGAGCATGCTGTCCAGGAATATGTTGGTCTCGCCTTGGGCAGAGGCGTCAATGGAGGTGACCTGATCGGCAGCGTTGATCTTCAAAAACAGGCCCTGGGCGGTGGAGCCGTCCTTGTGGGTCTTATAGATCAGGGTCACAGGGTTTCCGGACTTTTCGTGATACTCGATAACGGGGCGGAAATCCATGTTATAAACCCGGTTGGCAGCACAGAACAGCACCGTGTCCTCGTCAGCACGGAGGAAGAAATCCCGGTTCAGAATTACATCCCGCAGGGAGAAACGGGCGCTGGTGTCTTTGAGGCCGTGGGAAGCGCCGGGGAGCATGAACATGCCGCCCTGCTTCTTATTGAGGCCCCACTCACGGCCCATGTTCAGATGGTCTGCCAGGGAGCGGTAGTTGGTGGGAGTGATGACACCCACGGTGTCAATGCCGGAGTTTGCCATGGAAGAAAGGGCAAAGTCCATGAGACGATAACGACCGGCAAAGGGAATGGAGGCCACAGGGCGCCCCTCAATGAGCTTGCCGTAGTTTTCGCCGGTGTAGTTGGTGGAAATCAAACCGATGATGTTGCTCATAATGATGCCTCCTTAGCCGTTGGACTGGTCATCGCCCAGCAGGGTGATGGGACCGTCGGGGGTGTCTTCACCGAAGGTGGTGTCCGCCAGAATGGTGGCACGCTCAGCCACGATGGAGCGGTAAACCTTTGCGCCGGGCTGCACCACTGCGTCAGGCAGCAAAATGGAGTCCTTGACCAGAGCACCCTCGCCGATGGTGACGTTGGAGCCCAGGACGGAGTGCTCTACCGTGCCCATGATCTTGCAGCCGTTGCTGACGATGCTCCGCTGAACGTCGCCGTTGGGGCCTACGAAATGAGGGGGGTAGATGTTGGAGTTGGAAAAAATGCGGACATTGTTGTAAAGATCTAGAGGGGGATCCTTCTCCAGCAGCTCCATGTTGGCGCCGTAGTAGCTGTCGA
>CAZEPQ010000055.1:0-11600 GCA_964514175.1 uncultured Oscillospiraceae bacterium | reverse complement strand
AATAGGAGGAAAGCTGTGTATTACACCAAAAATATTACTTCTCCTGTGGGGGAATTGACCTTGGCATCTGACGGAACTGCACTGGTGGGGCTTTGGCTGGAGGGACAGAAATATTTTGGCTCCGGGTTGGGGGAAATGGTGCCGAAAGCAGACCTTGCTGTGTTTGAGCAGACGGAGGACTGGCTTCGGAGATACTTTGCGGGGGAGCAACCCGGAATTCTGGAGCTGCCATTGGTGCCTGTGGGCAGCGACTTTCGGGAAAAGGTTTGGACGGCCCTCTGTGAGATCCCATATGGACAGATTACCACCTACGGTGCCATTGCGAAAAAGCTGGGTGTTGGAAGCGCCCAGGCAGTGGGTGGGGCCGTGGGGCATAATCCCATTTCCATCATCATTCCCTGCCACCGGGTCCTGGGCTCCGACGGTAGCCTGACGGGCTATGCCGGTGGGCTGGAGAAGAAACGGTGGCTGCTGAGGCATGAAAATGCTTTTTAACAATTCTCAAACATCTTAAAATCAATTTGAAAACAATTCCTCGATAAAATGAGGCCATAAAAACTCAGAAAAGTATGGAGGAATTGATGATGATTAACGGAATCCCTGAAACAAAGGAAGAGGCTGTGGCTATGGAGAACATGAGCGACAGACTGAGCCATGGCACGGTCGGCGCTTATGGGAATATCGAAGCGGGCGCTGTCAGTGCATACCAGAAGATCGAGGACAGCGTAGTAGGCGCGTACAAGAAGGTGGAGCAGAAGTTCGTGGACAAGTTTTTGGACGAGGATGGCGGACTGAAAACACCCGGCAACGTGGAGGAGAAGGTGGTAGGCGCCTATAAGAAGATCGAAGACGGCGTGGTAGGCACCTACAAGAAGATCGAAGATAAGTTTGTGGAGACTTTTTTGAATAAGGATTAAATATGTGATTTACAGCGGTGCCGGACGCACCGCTGTAAACATTTCCTTAACAATCCTGTGGTACAATCAGCTCAAACTGGGGAGGTGTGCGCTGTGTTCAAAGTATTGGTGGTGGAAGACGACCGGGAACTGAACCGAACGGTCTGCATGTATCTGGGGCAGAACGGCTACGAGGCTGTGGGCTGCCTGTCTGCGGAAGAAGCCTATGACGAGATGTACGGCGGAACAGTGTTCGATGTGATCCTGTCGGATATTATGATGCCAGATGTGGACGGATTTGAGTTCGTGAAAACGGTACGGTCACTGGATGCGGAGATCCCCATTATGTTTATGACGGCACGGGATGATTTCGCGGCAAAGCAGCGGGGCTTCCGGGCGGGCGTGGACGACTATATGGTCAAGCCCATTGATCTCGATGAACTGAATCTCAGAATCGGCGCCCTGCTCCGTCGGGCTAAAATCGCCTCCAGTAAAAAGATTACCGTGGGCGAGCTGGTACTGGACGCCGAGGAACACACCGCCTATCTCCGGAGGGAGGAAGTGCCCCTGACGGTGCGGGAGTTTAATCTTTTGTATAAGCTGCTGTCCTACCCCAAGAAAACCTTTACCCGGTCTCAGCTTATGGACGAGTTCTGGGACAGCGATACCGCCTCCGGCCCCAGAACGGTGGACGTATACATGTCCAAGCTGCGGGATAAATTCTCGGACTGTGATGATTTTTCCATTGTCACGGTGCATGGCTTTGGCTATAAGGCGGTGCTAAAATGAAACATTCTGAACGATACCGCAATGCGCTGCGGGCCATCAATCATTTTCTGGTGTTTTTTCTGCTGCTGGGGTTCCTGGTTACCTGCTGCCTGACCCTGTTTTTGAACGTAATGGCAAAAAACATGGGCTTGGTATTTACACCTGAGATGATCCAGGCTGCGGCCAAGGTGACATTTGTTAATTTGCTAATACTCACTGTCAGCTTCACGGCGATTGACTGGATCCGGAGAAAAATTATGATCGACCGGCCTGCCAAGCGGATTACCGATGCGGCCCGGAAAATGTGTCGGGGGGATTTCAATGTTCGGATCCCAACGGAGCTGGGGTTTCACGAGGATCGGTTTGCCCAGATCGGAGAATGCTTCAACGAGATGGCCCAGGAGCTTTCCAATACGGAGACATTACGCGCGGACTTTATTGCCAACGTGTCCCATGAACTGAAGACTCCATTGGCGGTGATGCAGAACTATGCCACCATGCTGCAGCAGCCGGGACTGTCCGAGGCGGAACGGCTGGAATATGCCAAGGCCATTTCTGAGGCCTCCCGTCGGCTGGCAAATCTGATTTCCAATATATTAAAGCTCAATAAGCTGGAAAATCAGCAGATATTCCCGGAAGCCCAGGTATATGACTTGGGAGAGCAGCTCTGCGTCTGTATGATCGGGTTTGAAAACGCCTGGGAAGCAAAGTCTCTGGAGATTGAGAGTGATATAGAAGATGGAGTTCTGGTACAGGCGGACTCGGATATGATGTCCCTGGTCTGGAATAATTTGATCTCCAATGCCGTTAAGTTTACAGACCCCGGCGGCAAGGTGGCCCTTCGGCTGAGGACGGAGGGGGAAAATGCGGTGGTGCAGATTTCCGACACCGGCTGCGGCATATCGAGAGACGTGGGCGAAAGAATGTTTGATAAGTTTTATCAGGGAGATACCTCCCATGCATCCCAGGGCAATGGCCTGGGCCTGGCACTGGTGAAGCGGATCATTGACATCACCGGCAGCTCCATACAGGTGGAAAGCGAAGTGGGGAAGGGAAGCACCTTCACCGTAACACTGCGGAGGCGCAAAGATGGAACGCTGGAAGAAGCTATTCTTTAAAATACTGTTTCCCCCGGTGTGGCTTATTGTAGTTCTGGTGCTGGCGGCTGTTGTGGGTCTTTTCTATGCCTTTGGCCTGGGGCATTCTCAGGAAGTTTCAGCGTATGTTGCATATGTGGTTTCGGCCTACGCCTTAACGGTGGTCTGTGCCAGAGCTTCGGCGCTGATCCGGTTTTTTCGGAATTTCAAACGGGACAACAAATATATTTCACGGTATCTTTCCGACCCCCATCTGCGAGTGAAGATATCCCTCTATGGCTCTGTGGGAATGAACACTCTGTACGGCGTGATGCAGCTTGGTTCTGGTTTGTATTACCGTTCAGCCTGGTTCTACACCCTGGCCGGATATTATGCACTGCTGGCGGTAATGCGGTATTTCCTGCTGAAAGAGACGCTGCATGAGGCACCGGGAACTAACAAATTCTTTGAACTGCTGCACTATCGTCTCTGTGGTGTGCTGCTGCTTCTGATGAACGTGTTTCTGGGAGCCATGGTGTCCTACATCGTATGGCAGAACCGGGGCTATCATTATCACGAGATCTATACCATTGCCCTGGCGGCCTATACCTTCTGGTCCATGACCGTTGCCGTGAAAAATGTGATTAAGTACCGCCGATATGACAGCCCGGTGATGTCAGCAGCAAAGGCTTTGAACCTCTGCTCGGCCTTGGTGAGTATGCTGACCCTGGAAACTGCTATGCTGTCTGCCTTCGGGGGAGATAATGGGCCGGAGTTCCGTCAGCTTATGACCGCTCTTACCGGGGCCTGTGTGTGCGTCCTTGTGCTGGCCATGGCGATCCATATGATCCTGCGGTCCACGAAACAAATCAACCAGATCAAAAAAGGAGAAAATGCGGATGAGTGCCGATAATAATAAGGAAGTCTTTGAATATCGCTATTCTGCCAAGGAGCAGGAGGAAATCAAGCGCATCCGAAAGAAATATATGCCCGAGGAAGAAGCGGACAAGATGGCCCAGCTCAAGCGGCTGGATGCCAGCGTCACCCGAAAGGGTGAGGTGGTGTCCCTGGTGGTGGGCATTGTAAGCTGCCTGGTTATGGGCGTGGGTATGTGCTGCTGTATGGTTTGGGGCGGCGTTTGGTTTATCCCCGGAATCATCATCGGACTCATCGGTATCGTCGGTGTGGCGGCGGCGTATCCGCTGTATGCCCGCATTACCAAGAAAGAGCGGCAGCGCATTGCGCCGGAGATCCTGCGGCTGACGGATGAACTTATGAAATAAAAAATTGCGCCCAAACATGCAGATTTTTTGCGGTTTGGGTGCAATTTGTATGGGCAAGCGGGGGAAGCTGTGGTATAATCGTTGTAAGGAAGTGATAAGAATGGCTAAAAACGTATCGCCCTCCATGGACGCATGGCTCAAAGAGGCAAAGGCAGACCCCAGTGCGGAGAAAATCGGAATGTATCTCGTACACAATGGGGTCGTGCGGAAAACTGCCAAGGCGAGGGTTCGCGGCGGTGCTGCGGATGCCGCAGACGTTACGGGAATGGAGTTCTCCTTCGACGAGAAAAAGGTCCAGAAAGCTGTGGAAGAGACCTATAAGATGAATGGGATTTTCTATGTCCGCACATGGCTGAACTCCGGCTATCTGGACGTGGGGGACGACATTATGTATGTCCTTATTGGCGGCGACATTCGGCCCCACGTGGTGGATGCCCTGCAAGCTCTGGTGGAGAAGATCAAGACAGAGTGCGTTGTAGAAACGGAACTGAAATAAGGAATCCCCGCAGAGGCTAAAAAACTCTGCGGGGATTTTGTCAGAATTTGATGGTTCGGATGATCTTTGGAAGCTCCGGGGAAAGGGCTGTGGGGGTGGGGCTGTAGAAGCCTTTCTCCACAGCCTGACTTAATTCCACCAGGGCTTCTTTTTTCTCCGGGGGTAATTCTAAGGCTGACAGCCGCAGGAGAAATGCGGGGCCGCTTTCGCCGGGGTTGCGGCAGATCTCCTTTGGCGCATGCTTTTCGCACCAGAGCAGCAGTCCGGGGGCGGTCTTTCTGCCCCGGATGCGGGCGACTAAGCTGCCTGCCTTTTTTCGAAGGATGGTAAGCAACTCTCGGAGGGCGGAAAGTAACGTGCCGGATCGATAGGTTGGGGTAACGGTGCTTTTTGGGGAGTTCTCTTCCCCCACACGTTCCTTCCGCATGGACAGGAAGAATTTTATAAGCCACAGGATCACCGCTGTACCCACCAGACACCAGAACCATTTGGGAATGGGGATGCCGGATCTGCCTGTGGGGATTTCCATGGTGGCGGTTTCCATGCCACTCTCCAGGGTGTCGAATTTTTCTTCCGGCAGGAAGGAGAGCAGCCAGGTGAGAAAGTGTTCCAGAAGCGCTAGGATATTGGTTCCTAAATTCCTGAGCCCTATGCCGATCTGTTTTATCAGGGCAAATAGTCCTCGGGAGAGGCTTTGGGCCCCGCCTGCGGCAATGGATACAAGGCAGAAGCTCAGCAGCAGGATGAGAATTAGCAGCACTGCCACCAGAATGCGGCCCGAAAGGGTCGCATTGCCTGTTTTTTGGTCTGTTTCCCGGGCGGTCCTTTGGGAGATCAGGGAGAAAAGACTCAGGGAGATGGCGGCAAAGCACAGATGCATGACCTGGGGTACCAGAAACAGCTCCAGCATATGATCCAGCAGTATCAGAATGATCAGAAGTACCACCATGGAATCGAAATAGAAGATGGATTTCTTCGGGGTAAAGGCTTCGTCGGCGGCATAGCCGCAGCCGAAAACGCCTGCTACCAGAAATACGCCCATGAAGATCACGCCTCCGATGGAAAGGGGCTCCATGGAGGATGTGAGAAGAAACAGCCCCAGGGCTCCGGCTCCCATCAGGAACTGTAGGAAAACATAGAAGGCCAGCGGTACATTCTTTCTGGAAAGAATGCAGTCGAAGAGGTATATGCAGATATAGTATCCCGCCAGAGGGAGTGGGGAAAAGGAGAGCTGCGTGTACGCAATTTCCAAATGGGTCATGCAGAACAGCCAGCAGACAAAGGCGGCATAAGAAACGGCCATGGCGCAGCCGGAGAGAATTTGGTTGGCTTTTCTCATGGCATCAGTTCCTTTGCGTTCAGTATATTTTTTCCTGCGGGCAGGTCCGGGGAGGGCTCCTGTACCACATGGACAGGAGAAGTGGGGAAGGGAAGCGATTCCGAATCGGCGGCTTTTTGCCTGTAAGAGAAAAGGAAACTGCTGCCAAGAAGGTGCTGCTGCTGATCCATCTCAAAGAAAGGAAAAGCGATATCTTGTCCCTCGTAATTGAGTTCTGCCAGGGCAGTGAGCAGTTCCATGACCTGCCCGGACAGGCTCTCCGGGATGATGACTTGGGCCTTTTTCTCTCCAATGGCGGGAAGTACCAGGCTACAGAGCAGCCCCTTCTCCTGGGCACGAACCACAATGGAGGCCATCAGGGAAAGCGTGGCCTCAAGTTCTTGGGTGCGGATCACCTTTGTGAGCTTTTCATTGCCGTTTATGTTCTCCTTCTTGTAGTAGACAAAGCTTTGGAGGTTGGGAATCAGGCAAAAGCGGCTCATACGCATGCTCACGGGAATGTTGGTCTGAAGATTCCCAGTTCGGGCAAGCTGCCGCCAGTTGATATGCTTTATGCTGTCTCCCGGCTGATAATCCCGGATGGTGCTGATTAGGGTCGGGTCAGTGTAGTATCCACTGCGGTGGTTTTCCAGTTCCCGAAGTCGGTTTTCAATGGGGGAGATATCCACTTCGTAAATGGCGGGATATATCACGAAGCGGAAGGGTGCCTGAAGGGGCACGGATTTTGTCAGGCTGGACAGTCCAAAGCCGTCCCCGGAACTCATATCCAGATGTTCATAGCGGACAACGCCTCGCTTTTTTGCCAGGGCGGTCTGGGTGAAGGTGACTGTCTGCCGAGGCATGACCCAGAGAAAACGGGAGCGAAGGGCCGTTTTCTCGTCACTGTCCTCCAGGGCGGTAATGGGGCCGTCGTCGGAAAGGGGGAAGCTGGCCTCCAGCCAGATCAGCGGCAGAAATTTATCGTTTTTCACCGTAACAGTGGTTTCGGCAGTATCTCCGGGAAAGGCGCAGCATTCTGTTTCGGCGGTGTTGAGACTCAGATGACCAAGGGCGTTTCGGCCCCAGAAATAGGCCACCACAGACAGAAGCAGCACAGCGGCTAATAGAGCCTCCAGCCCGGTCATGCCAAAGAAGGCAGCAACAAATAATAGAATTACGACAATGATAATGCCTGCCGGAGTTACGAAGTTACTTCCCTGCTGCTTCATGGAACATCTCGTCCTTCCTGGGGGAAACCGGGGTCTCGGTGAGAATCTGGGAAAGGATACCGTCGGTGGTTTTTCCGGTGTATTTTGCCTCGCTGGTGAGGCTGACACGGTGGCTGAGAACCGGCAGGAAGATGGCCTGAATGTCCTCCGGGGTCACATAGTCCCGTCCCTGCATGGCGGCCCAGCTTTTTCCGCCCTGATACAGGCAGCGAGAAGCCCGGGGAGAGGCGCCGGAGGACATGGATTTATGCTCCCGTGTCCGATGCACCAGCTCCACGATATACTGGGAGACGTAGTCGCTGACATGTACGCTTTGAATCTCCTGCCGCAGAGCCATGAGGGATTCCGGAGAGGAGACGGTGTTCACAACGTCGAAGTCTATGGTGTCGCCCAGGGTCCGAAGCATCTGCTGTTCTTCTTCCCGGTTGGGGAAACCCAGGGAGAGCCGCACGAAGAAACGGTCCATCTGGGCGGTGGGAAGGGTAAAGGTGCTTTCACGTTCCACCGGGTTCTGGGTTGCCATGACGAAGAACGGTTCCGGCAGGGAGAGACTTTCGGTGTCCAGGGTCACCTGCTGCTCTTCCATGGCTTCCAGCAGGGCAGACTGGGTTCTGGGGATGGCACGGTTGATCTCGTCTGCCAGCAGGATGTTGGTGAAAATAGGGCCTTTTACTGTGCGGAAGCTGCCGGAGTTCTGGTCGTAGATGGTCATGCCCAGAATGTCCGAGGGTAGCAGGTCCGGGGTGAACTGGATCCGGCGGAACTGGCAGCCCAGAGCACGGGACATGGTTTTGATCAGTGTGGTTTTGCCGCTGCCGGGAAGATCATCCAGAAGAACATGACCGCCGACAAAAATACTCATCAGGATTAGGTCTACCTGCTGATCCTTGCCGATAAAGACCTTCTTAATTTCCTGCCGCAGGCAGGAAGCGCATTCATTGGTTTTCATATGGGAAGCCCCTCTTTTATGTGATTTCTCAAATATTATATCGGAATGTATTTGTGGGCGCAATGATTAATTCAGATGCGGAGGCGAAAATGAAGAGTTCCTGTTGAGAAACAGAGCAATTTCCTGTAGAATAGACCCATTGAGTGAAAGAAAAGAGGCGAACCCTGTGGGAAACAGTAAGAAAAAGGCCACCATATCCCTGATTTTATCCATGTTTGTCTTCGGCACCATTGGCGTCTTTGTGCGGCATATTTCCATGCCCTCCAGTCTGATCGCCCTGTGCCGTGGCATCATCGGTACCCTGTTCCTGATCCTGGTGACGAAGGTGAGAGGGCAGAAGGTTTCCGGAGAAGCGGTAAAGAAGAATCTTTTACGGCTGATCCTGTCCGGCGGTCTCATCGGATTTAACTGGATCATGCTGTTTGAGGCCTACAACTATACCACAGTGGCGACAGCAACTCTGTGCTATTATCTGGCGCCTGTGTTTGTAATTTTGGCCTCGCCTCTGGTTTTGAAGGAAAAACTGACTGCCAAAAGGCTGCTCTGTGCCATGGTGGCCCTTTTTGGTATGGTTTTCGTATCTGGTGTGCCGGAGAGCGGCATTCCTACTCTGGGGGAGGCCAAGGGAATCCTGCTGGGCCTTGGGGCCGCGGTGTTCTATGCCTCGGTGGTGCTGCTCAATAAGAAGATGGAGGGCATTTCCGCCTTTGACAGGACCATTATGCAGTTGGGAATCTCCGCTGTGGTGGTGCTGCCCTATGTGCTTTTGACGGTGGAACCGGCAGAGGTTCAGGTCAGTTCTGTGGGTGTGCTGCTGCTGATCTTTTTGGGCGTCGTCCATACCGGCATGGCCTATGCGATGTATTTTGGCTCTGTGGGCAGCCTGGAAGGGCAGACTGTGGCGATTTACAGCTACATCGACCCTGTGGTTGCCATCATCCTGTCGGCGGCGCTTTTGGGGGAAAGCATGACCATTTGGAGCGTCATCGGTGCGGTGCTGGTGCTGGGGTCTACGCTCTTTAGTGAATTGTCCGTGGAAAAATCCTAGAACTGTCTCTTTTGGAATCCGCTCTGCGGAATTGGCGGGTTTTTACATTTAAATTGCTTTGGAATAAGTTTCTAGCCGGGGGTGCGCTTGCGTCCTCGGCTTTTCTTGCAGAAGAAGACAAAAGAAGGTGGCTTTTTTGAAGAAAACGTGATACAATAAATTACTTTCACAAGGAGTGATTATTTGTGTCCTATTTGAATGCGGTGCTGCTGGGACTGATTCAGGGTGTCACGGAGTTTTTGCCCATTTCTAGTTCCGGCCATCTGGCACTGCTGCAAAACATTTTTCATATAGAAGAAGCGGACCTGATGTTTGATGCGATGCTGCATCTGGGAACCCTGACGGCAGTTTTTTTGACCTACAGGAACGACGTCAAGGGGCTGTTCCGGGGCGGGTTTGGACTTGCGGGTCTGGGAAAGGATGCCCGAAGCCGGAAACCCAAGGCTATGACCAGAAAACGTCTGGCGCTGTTTGTGGTTATCGGAACTCTGCCGCTGCTTTTGGTGCTGCCCTTCCGTGGTGTTCTGTCCAGGCTGTCCGGAAATTCCGTGTTTATCGGTGTCATGCTGCTGGTAACGGGACTGATTCTGTATCTGGCGGACCGCTATGCCAAACGGGAAAAGGATTTTTGGCACGTTACCGTGATGGATGTGCTTTTGGTGGGACTGGGACAAGCTCTGGCGGTGGTTCCCGGCATTTCCCGGTCAGGCGCTACCATCTCTGTGGGGATGCTCCGGGGATTTCAGCGGACCTTCGCAGTGAAATTCTCACTGCTTCTTTCCATTCCGTCGGTCATCGGCTCCACGATTCTCACCCTTTTTGATGCGGTGAAGCTGGGCTTTGATCCCGGAATGCTGCCCATGTATGCTGTGGGCATGATTGCGGCTGCCGTTTCGGGTTATTTCTGCATTCGCTTTTTGCGGTGGACCGCAGCCCGGAGCCGCTTCGGTGGATTTGCTTATTATTGCTGGGGCGCCGGCATTGTGGCGCTGCTGCTGAGTTTGGTGGCATAAGGAGGTAAGTCATGGCGAAAAAGACATCGAAAAATACGGAGGAAAAGACCTCCTCTTCCCGCAGCCGCTCCAAGGCGCAGCAGGCTGTGGGCAAATCGGATCAGGAGCTTCGCTCTGAGAAGCGAAATCGGCTTCTGGCACGGTTGGTGGTGGCTCTGGTACTGTTTTTCCTGGCGCTGTTCCTGATTTTGAGTATGTTCGGTATCCATGCTGCCATACTGGATGTGCTGAAAAGTCTGTTTAAGGGACTGTTTGGCTATGGCTATTGGGTCATGCCGTTTGCGTTCCTGATCATTGCGTGGATTTTGGTGTTCCAGAATCACCGACCCTGGCGGCTTCGTTCTGTGGCGCTGCTGTTGGTGACGCTGCTGTTCAGCAGCCTGTTCCATACCCTGTTCTGCCGCATTGATTTCGAGGCAGGCCTCAAGCTTTTCTCCGGCCTTTGGCGGACCGGTGTGGAGGGAGCCTCCGGCGGTGTGATTCCGGGTCTCATTGCTCAGGGACTGATCTTCTGTCTCAGTCGTGTGGGCGCTGCTCCGGTTCTGATTCTGCTGCTGGTGATCTTTGTGTTCCTGGGATTCCGCATTTCCGCGGCGCAGCTCATTCACAATCGGGCGGAAAAACGCCGTGAGAGAATGGAAGAGGAAGCATTGATGGAGCCGGAGATGCCGGTTCTGACCCAGGAAGATACCATGGCGGATCTGAGAGTACTGGCTTCCGGTGTAAACATGCCCAAGCTGCCGGAGATTCGCCGCAAAAACGATCCCCAGAACTTTGACATCGACATGGGTGAAGAAAAGCCCAAAAAGAGAAAATCTCTCAAGGCAGCGTCCCAGGAAGAGACTGTGGACGAGGATCTGATCTTCCTGACAGGGCCGCAGAAGAAAAAGGAAAAGTCCAAGGATTCTGCAAAACCGCAGCCCTCACCCTTTGATGTTCCTTTGGGAGAGGACTACACTGCTCAGGTTCAGGAATTGGCGGAGGAAGCCTATTACGAGGAACAGGACCCCATGGAACTGCCCTGGGAGCCTCCCCAGAAGATTGTATCCGATACGGTGCCGGAAACCCTCACTGAGGAAGAGTTGACGGAGGCTGCAAAGGAAGCCATGAAGGGCGGCAAGGTCAGCAAGGACGAGGCTGCCATGGCGGCAGCTCAGGTGGCAATGGAGATCGAGGCCAAGACCGACGCCGAGGCAGAGGTCCAGGAAGCGCCTCCCTATCAGTTCCCGCCCATGACCATGCTGACAGAGGCTCTGGGCGCCAAGGATGACAATACCGAAGAAATGCGGACCAATGTGCTGAAGCTGGAGGAGACCCTTGGTAGCTTCGGTGTGGATATTAAGATCGAAAATGTGGTCCGTGGCCCCACGGTTACCCGGTATGAGATGCAGCTCAAGCCCGGTGTCAAGATGAATAAGATCACCGGTCTCCACGAGGACATTGCACTGGCCCTGGGTGTCAGCGGTATTCGTGTGGCGGCGGTGCCCGGAAAGAGCTCCACCATCGGCATCGAGGTGCCCAACT
>CAZEPQ010000054.1:0-11611 GCA_964514175.1 uncultured Oscillospiraceae bacterium | reverse complement strand
GCAACCGCAAGCTGGTCCAGGAGCTGGGCCGTGAGCCCACCGTGGAGGAGATCGCGGCAGATCTTCACCTGCCTCTGGAGAAGGTCATTGAGGCTACCCGTACCTCTGCCGATACCCTTTCTCTGGATACGCCTGTCGGTGACGAAGAGGATACCACCATTGGTTCCTTCGTGGAAGACGACAACACCCCCGGACCTGCCGATGCCACCTCCAACACCCTGTTGGCTGAGGCCCTCAACGAAATCCTGGACACCCTTACCGAGCGTGAGGCCGATGTGCTCCGGATGCGTTTCGGCATGTACGACGGCCGTACCCACACTTTGGAGGAGGTTGGTCAGATCTTCGGCGTTACCCGTGAGCGTATTCGCCAGATCGAGAACAAGGCCATCCGCAAGCTCCGCCATCCCTCCCGTGCAAAGAAAATCAAAGATTTCTACTGCTGAGCAAACCACATCCCTGGAATGAGCGATTCATTCCGGGGATGATTTTTATTTCATTGGTTTTTGCGCTGTCAGCAGGAAGCGGTGGATGCTGCCCTCTATGGCCCCCTCCCGCTCCAGGATTTCCTGGGCTTTAATCAGCTTATCCATATGGGTTTCCACCGAGAAGCCCGGAAACTCCCATTCAATGATCCGTGCAAACCATACTAGGGCACCCACATCATAAAACCTGATGGGCCGATAGCACTCCTGTCCCGCCCCGATTTGAAATCCGGCCCTCTGAAACTTCTCCACGGTCAGTTCCAAATACTGTTCCGGGAAGGGCATGGGGAAATATCCCAGCAGCAGTTCCACCAGCTCCCGGTCATTTTCCGCGCCCACCTGCTCTGTAATGAACAGACCGCCGGGTTTCAGCACCCGAAAAATTTCTTCCGCATTGAAATCCCCATGGCGGTTCAGCACCATGTCAAAGGAGCCCTCTGAAAACGGAAGAAGCCCCTTTCCATCTGCCTCACGAAACTCAATTCCCAGAGGCAGAAGTTTTTCCCTGCACAGCTCCACATTGGGGCCGTAGGCCTCCGTGGCGGCTGTGTTTTTCATGGGATGTCCCAGCGACAGCAGAAATTCACCTCCGCCGGTGTCCATGTCCAATATCTTCATTTCCGGCTTTAAATGCCGCAGTATTTCCTCCCGGTAGTCCCAGGGCAGATCTGTCTCCTCGGTATACCGACCGTCAATGTGAGAGAAGTCCCAGCCATGGATGTGGGCAATGGCCTCCTCCGCTTTCCAGGTTTCAATTCGCTCGTTCATTTTATCGCTCCTTTTATTGCGCCAGCATTTTTCTCAGCAGTTCCACCGCATAATTGTATTCTTCCTCCGTGGCTGCCTTTGAGATGCAGGCATAGACAGACAGCTCTTCCAGGCCCACTGCCTCGAACATGGCGTTTCCTGTCACATCCGCGCAGTATTTGTTGTCGCCGGCCTGCAGTTCCTCGGGAAGCTTCAGGCAGTAGCGCTGGAAATTCAAATCATCACAGATATTGAACTCCTCAAATTCAATATTTGCCAAGAAAAACAGTACCGTTTTCCCATCCTCATGCCAGTTTTCCCCGGTCTGCAGCCAATCTCTGAAATCCTTTGACGTGACGGGCATGCTATAGTTCATATCCGGTGTGATCTGATAATAATCCACCACGGTGCATTCCTTGCCGTTTCCATCTTGATCTCCCACCAGGGCTTCGATCACATGCTCCATGGCATAGACCTCTTTTTCACTGAGATACCCCGGCGTGGCAAAGCACACCTGATAGTCCCTGTCCGGGTTTACCTGTTCATCCACCACCCGATAAAGGAGGTATGTAAGCCCCGCCACAACCACAAGCCCCAGACAGCAAATCATGGCAATACGGCCATGTCGTTTCCGTTCCCTTGCAGCTTCCTCCCGGCTGACTTTGCCATGCTCCCTTGACCATTTCCGATGATCCAGGACAGACGGAAGCTGCGCCAAAGCCACACGAATTGCTGTCATAACAAACATGGCGATCCAATGGTTTCCAGCTCTGTGATCCATCAGTACAAGGGCCACCGCACCCAGCAACAGCATCGTTGCAATCACGGACAGAATTTTAAACCACAATGGCGACCTGAGTTCCCGCTGCACCGGACCAGATGCCCCCGTTTCCTTTTCCCTCAACATATCGTGGATATGTCCAAAGGCCACATTGATGTTATTGCTCTTATCCCGGTCCATCATCAGATTCACCTGCCGGAACACACGGGCACTGGGTATCGTCTCATCCAGATTCACCTGTTCCTCCACATGCCTGGGCGGCTCTTCCAGTTCGTCTATGCGCCTGAAGTTGGGCTTTATATCCATGGTTGGAAGGGGCATTTTCGAGGCGGTGGACTTCAGTTCCGCGATCAGCCCGTCCATACTGGAGAGCGCAGCCTCCCGCACTGAATCTGTTGCCTGACGCAGCTCCTGAAACTGCTGCACCTGCTGGTCCAGCCAGGCTTGATATCCGTGAAATATCTCCGGGATCTTCTCCGGCTGAGTCTGCATGATTCGGATCTCGTCCATGGTAAACAGGGCACGCCGAAGCAGCACGATCCGCTCCAGCTCATAAACCAGTTCCGGGGAATAGTCCCGGTATTCCCGTCCGTTTCGGTTCTCCTTCGCCGGTGAGATCAATCCCTTTTCCTCATAAAGCCGCAGGGTCTTCACCGAGATGCCCACCGCTTTGCAAACCTCTTTTCGGGTCATGACAATTCCCCCTCTCCGTAGGGGACGGCCTACCGGACATCCCGCTGGTATGAACTGCGAATTTATCAAAATCCGGGCGTAGGGCGGGCTGCCCTCAGCCCGCCGCGGAATTGGAACCGCAATACGGCGTCTTGAAGGCAAGATGCCCTACAGTCCTTATATTTGACATCGCACCTTTTACACCCATATTGTAGCCTGTGCCCCTGGGGCTCTGTCAAGGACTTTCCGTAGATTTTTTTCGCTGAGTGTGCTAAGATATTGAAAAAGCCATCCCGGGAGGGAAAAAGATATGGAAACCATCAAACTTTACTATGCGGATGCCTATCAGACCACCTTCACCGCCAGGGTCACGGACTGCATTCCGCGGAAAAACGGCTATGCCATTGTGCTGGACCGAACCTATTTCTACCCGGAAGGCGGCGGTCAGCCCGGTGACAGAGGCACGCTCAACGGCATCCCCGTCAGCGACACCCACGAGAAGGAGGGGCAGGTGCTCCACTATACAGACGCTCCCATGGAGATCGGCACGGAAGTGGAGGGTATCATCGACTGGGACCGCCGTTTTGATTTGATGCAGCAGCATTCCGGCGAACATATGGTCTCCGGCATCGTCCATCGGAAATGGGGCTATGACAATGTGGGCTTCCACATGGGCGCCGACATGATCACCATCGACTTTTCCGGCATTCTGACAGAGCAGCAGCTTCTGGAGGTGGAGCAGGAGGTCAACGCCCGCATCTGGCAGGATTCCCATGTAAAATGCTGGTATCCCTCCCCGGAGGAATTGCAATCTATCCCCTATCGCAGCAAGAAGGAGCTGACAGGTCAGGTCCGTATCGTGGAATTCCCCGGAGCGGACATCTGCGCCTGCTGCGGCACCCATGTGAAGCGCACCGGAGAAATCGGTCTGGTAAAGCTGTTGAGCATGGAGAAATTTCACAGCGGCGTCCGGGTGGAGATGCTTTCCGGGCGGCGGGCCTATGAATATCTGACTGAAATTCAGCAGCAGAACCGTAAAATTTCCCAACTTCTTTCCGCCAAGGTGCTGGAAACCGCAAAGGCCGTGGAATCCATGGCTGAGGAACTGGAAAACAAGAAACTGGCCCTGTTCCAAATGGAAAACGCCCAATTTGCCGCAAAAGCAGAGGAATTGCGGGATAAAGGAGATGTTTTTATAAAAATGGACAGCCTGGCCCCCGATGGCGTCCGTCGGGCAGCCATTGCCATTCAGGAGACCTGCGGCGGTCGCGCAGCGGTGTTCTCCGGCAGCGATGAAACCGGCTATAAATATGCTGTGGGCCTTCCCGGGGGCGATTTAAGGGACTGGGTCAAGGAATTTAACGCTGCGCTCGGGGGTCGAGGCGGCGGAAAACCCGGCTTTGTCCAGGGTTCTGTGGCAGCAAAATGGGACGAGATTGTTGCATTTATGTCCCGGGGATAATTTTTATTGCGTTAACGCAATAAAGCAGGTATAATCATTCCATCAAATACCTTTAGAAAGAAGGGCTATTATGGCATACAAGGTCTATGAACATACCCCCGGCGCAGAACGTGAGACTACCATTGATTTTGAGGCTCAGACTGCATCCGTAGATATCGCTCCCGGTCAGTGGGCAACGGTCCCCTTTATGGAGCCCGCTCAGGTGGTGGACGGAAAGTTTGCCTTTAAGATCGAGCAGGGTGGCCTGATCCGCTGCTATGACGGCACTGTGGACGCAAATGGCAACGTGGAAGGCAAGATGGTCTTCATCGGCGGCATGGAAGGTGTTGTTGTGGAATTTTCCACCGAGAGCCGCCCCGTAGAAGCTCCCTCCATGCCCGCAGGCGGTCCCCCTCCCGGCGGTCCCGGTGGTCCTGGCGGTCCTGGTGGTCCCGGTGGTCCCGGCGGTCCTGGCGGTCCCGGTGGTCCCGGTGGTCCCCCTCCGAAACCCTAACTAAACTACATGCCCGGCAGGATTTTCCTGCCGGGTTTTCGCCGCCGCAGGCGGCTAAACCTCCTTGGAGAAGGAGGTGGCACGACTAAGTCGTGACGGAGGATGGACTGACGCAGCACGTATTCGCTACAATTCATCAAAACTCGGGAGTTCCCTCATAAATCACGATATGGATTATCCGCCCCATTTCGGTATAATAAACCCAGAAGCTTCTAAATACGAAATAGGAGTGATACCATGAACAACCTTCTCTCCCAAAATCTCAAAAAATACCGTCTTGCCAAGAATCTCACCCAGGAGCAGGCCGCAGAAAAGCTTAATGTGAGCCCCCAGACTGTTTCCCGCTGGGAATGCTGTACCACTCTGCCGGATGTGACCAAGCTGCCGGAAATTGCCCGCCTTTACAGCGTCACCATCGACGATCTGTTTCAAAAAAACACGGTGGCATATGAGAACTACGCCCAGCGGCTGGCCTCTGTCTATGAAGCCTCCAGAAAAATTGAATACTTTTTCCAGGCGGAGCAGGAATTTAAAAAGCTGATCTCTGCCGGTGGGTATTCCATGGACGATCTGCGGACCTACGGCATCATGTATCAGTTTATGATGATGGACTGCAAGGAAAAAGCGCTGTACTGGTTTGACCGCGCCCTGGCGGAATGCACCGAAGAAGATCGGGACATCCGCCGCAGGACCCGGGCGCAGAAAATGCGGCTGCGCGCTCTGATGGGAGAAGCCGGGACCTGTGTGGAAGAGCAGAAAAAGGCTTTGGATGCCTCCGGCGGAAGTCCTGAGGAATGGGTGCTGATGCTGACTGCATACCTCCACGCAAATCAGTATGAGGATGCCTATGAATGCTACCAAAAGGCCGCCGAGCTGTTCCCGGAGGAATGGGAGCTGCACATCCACGGCGGCAGCGCCTGCCGAAAGCTGGGACTATATGACGAGGCCTTTTCCTGCTGGGAGCAGGCAGAACGGCTCCGGCCCGCCTATGTGGATGTAAAATATGAAAAGGCCTTCTGCTATGCGGATATGGGTCTGTACGACAAGGCATACCAAATGCATCTGGAAATTGCGGAGGACCTTGCCGCGGAAGGCCTTGAGGTGGAAGCAGCCGCAGAGCTCCAGCGGGCAAATCTGCTTATCAATCAGCACAAATAACTTCGGAAGGATGCAGGACGCAGCTTCAAAAACAAGGAGTTTGCGGCAAATACCCTCTGCGGTATCCCTCATCCGTCCCGCTCGTTCCTCGCGATCTACCTTCTCCCAGGGAAGGCGAAAGGGCTGCGGCAGTTTGCCGCAGCCCAAATTTATCCTTATCGAATCCGAATGGCGGCGTGGAACGCCTCCTGGTTTGCGTCGGCAAGCACTCTGCCGGTGGAAACGCAGTCGCCCACCACATAGACGCCCTCGGCATAGCGGCTCAGAAGCTCCTGGGCCAGCTTATTGTCGGGCTTCACACCCAGAGCCAGCACTGCCGTGTCAGCCGGGTACAGTTTTTCGGTGCCGTCGGCAGCAACCGTCTTCACGCCCTCGTCGGTAAACTCCGCGATCTTCTCGCTGCCTACCAATTTAACGCCGTACTTTTCAAGCTGATAGTTTAGCTCGATGTGGTTGAACACGGGGAAGCCCTCGGCGAACTTCTCCACAGGGATCTGGTCAATCACGGTGACGTTCTTGCCCTCCATGCCCAGCATAATGGCACATTCCAGACCAACGATACCGCCGCCACAGACTACCACGTTCTCACCAACCTCTACACGATGATTTTCCACATCGGAGACAGTCTTTACCTTCTCCCCGTCAATGCCGGGAATGGGGGGATGGACATAGGTGGAACCGGTAGCCACGATCACCGCATCGGGATTCACTTCCTCCACCAGTTCGGGGGTAACGGCAGTATTGAAATGAATCTCTGCACCGCACTCCATGGTCTCACGAATGTCCCACTGGAGGTACAGCCGCATGTATTCCTTAAAGGAGGCCACCGTTGCGTCGTTCAGCAGGCCGCCCAGCTTGTCAGACTTTTCATAGAGGGAAACTCTGTGGCCCATCTTCCGAAGAGTCTGGGCTGCCATCATGCCGCCGGGACCACCGCCGATGACCATAACATGCTTTTCCTCTCCCGGCTTTACCAGAGACCCGAGATCCATGTCCTTGCCCAGCATGGGATTGATGGCACACCGCATGGAGGTGCCGTAATTGTTGGCATTGCCGCACCAGTCGCAGCGGGTGCAGGGACGAACCTTGTCCGCATTGCCCCGGATGGACTTGTGAACCAGTTCTTCATCCGCCATATAGGCCTTTGCCATGACCACGATATCCGCCTTGCCGGAGCCGATGATTTCGTCAGCTTCCTCCAAAGAGGTGATATTGCCCACCACAGCCACAGGCACATGGAGCCGCTTCTTGGCCTCTGCGGCAAATTCCACATTGAGCCGACGGCCCTTGAAGTAGGTGGGAATGGTATAGGTGGAACCATAGTTGAAGAAGATATTGCCCCGGGACACATGAATGATATCCACATACTCCTGGGCCTTCTCCATGAATTGCAGGCTCTCCTCCAACTGCAGACCGTCCTCGGTGTCCTCCTGGGCAGAGCAGCGGCACTCAATGACCATGTCCGGCACTGCCTCACGGACAGCCTTCAGCACGGACAAGGGGAACCGCATACGGTTTTCCAGAGAGCCGCCGTACATATCGGTACGGTGGTTGGAGGCTGGAGACAGGAACTGGGCCAGCAGATTGTTGTGGGCGCAGTGGATCATAATGATCTTCAGGCCCGCCTTCTTGCAGCGGATGGCACAGTCCACAAACTGCTGCCGCACATAGGCCATGTCTTCCTCGTTCATGGGCTTGATATAGCCCAGAGGGCCGCCGTTGAGGGGCACATCGGAGGGTGCTAGCGCGGGATTTCCGGGGGTTGCGTTACTGCCACGGCCTGCGTGGGCCAGCTCCACGGACATCTCCGCACCGTTTTCCCGGGCGGTCCGGGCCATGATCTCCACGCCATGGATGCAGCGATCCTCGGTGATATTCAGCTCACAGACCCAGGCAGAGGAATCGGAGTGGACCACAGGGGTATTGCCGATGGTGAGATAGCCCACCCCGGTCTTTGCCTGCCATGCCACATAGTCGATCATCTCCTGGGTCACATCGCCCTCGGGGGAGCACTTGAGCACCACCGTAGGGGCATATTCCAGGCGGTTTTTCAGGGTCAGTCCCCGGACGGTGAGAGGCTTGAATACATTGGGATAACGATCATTACGAATCATTGAAAGCCCCTCCTCAGGACATGTGCATGCCGCCGTCAACGGAGAAGGCTTGTCCGGTGGTGTGTCCGGCATAGTCGGAGCAGAGCCATACAACGGCATGAGCCACGTCCTCGGCAGTGCCCAGCTTGCCCATGGGGATCACATGCTCCTTGAGGATGGTCTCTTCCATGGGATCGGTAGCCAGAGTGTTGGCCATGAGCTGAGTGCCCAGGGTAGGACCGGGGCAGACCACGTTGACACGGATGCCATTCTTGGCATTCTCGGTGGCTGCGGTACGGGTCAGGGCAATGACGCCTGCCTTACTGGGGCCGTAGGCACCAAAGTTGGGCGCCATTTTGAGGCCGCCGATGGAAGCTGTGTTGACAATGGCCCCCTTCCCCTGCTTCTGCATCTGTTTGAGCTCATACTTCAGGCAGAAGAACAGGCCCCGCAGGTTGGTGTTCATAACCTTGTCCCAGTTTTCCACGCTCCACTCAGTCAGAGGGCCATAGGGAATGTTCACACCGTCGGGACCAACGCCTGCATTGTTAAAGGCGCAGTCCAGACGACCATATTTCTCTACAATGGCCTCAACACAGGCCTTGACACTCTCCTCGCTGGAGATGTCACACTTCATAAATTCAGCCTCACCGCCGGCGTCCCGGATCTCCTGGGCAACAGCTTCACCCTTGACCAGATTGTGGCCGGTGGTGACAATGACCTTGGCGCCAAGAGAGGCAAATTCCTTGGCAGTGGCATAGCCCATACCGGTGGCGCCGCCGGTGACGAGAACTACTTTTCCTTTAATATCCTGAGGCATAATAAAACGCTCCTTTTCAATGTGTTTTTCTGTCTTATTATAAAGGATTCAGTCACTAAAGTAAACATTTTTCCAACATTAAAAGTGGTGCCGTCTCACGAACAAAAGTGAGGTAATCCCCATTTAGAAGATGCGAACGCCGAATTCAAAGCGTTTCGTCCCCCTGTTTTGTTACATATGGCCCAATTTACCGTTGTTTGCCGTACGGCAAGCATTTCCTTGTCGCCCCGCCCTTGTGCGTCTGTGCGAATGGGGACAGAAAAAAGCCCTGTGCCAGGCAAGACACAGGACTTTATTTCGTGTTTTCTGAAACTCGATCAAGCGTAGGCAGCGCTGACGGATCTCAGGTAAGCGGCTCTGGAACGGCCATCGATAATGTAGAACACAAGATCGACCAGTGCGATGACCAGAGCAATGACGGTAATTGCCAGCATTGCGGGACGTACCCAGGTAGAGGACATGTTCAGCAGGTAGTTGAACATGAAGGCGAGAACGCCAATAACGCCCCAAACAACACAAAATGCAGCACGAAGTGTACCCTTCTTCAGGAGCAGAAGTACAATGCCGACAACGGCAAAGATATCAAGGAACAGAATAGCGCCGACCTGCTTGATGGAAACGGTCTTTGTGGTGATGCCGGGAACTGCGAGATCCAGATAAGGATTCTTCTCGCCGTCCTCGTTGGTCAGGGTAATGCCCAACTTACCAGCGGTCTCAGCAAAGAGGCCATCATAGCCGTTCTCTTCATTTTCCTTGATGGTATTCTTGTTCTCCTTGTACAGCTCCGCCTGCCATTCCTCCACAGACAGATGGTTGTAGGGGAATCCAACATAGCCAAGCAGAGACCAGGAATCATCTTCCGGAGCCTCAACTTCAAAGCCTCTGGAAACCACCATCTCGCCTTCAGCGACGGAATAGTAGGGGAACAGAGAGAGGATGAAGAACACTGCAAGAAGCACCACGAGAGCAATGTCCAGGATCTTACATAAACCCTCGTGTTTTTCCTTCCGCAGGTTATTCAGGTCTAACATACGGAACCCTCCAAGTCAATAGTTTTTTGCCAAGGTTTGTTTCGTGCCATCCAACAGCTAAAGTTTAGCACAGGCAGTATGTTTTTTCAAGCACCTATTTTGTTTTTTCAAAAAATTTTACTGGAATTGGGCGCAAAGTTTATGCACATTGCTGTATTCCATTCCTCCGCCGAGTGTCCATATGTGTTTGGCTGTGTTTCATGGTTGATATTTTTCGGCGGATGTGCTAAAATGGTTGAGGTTTTTCGGCAATTTTAGCCATCTGTATTCTTCCTCTCCGCAGAAATTAACAGGAAAAAGTCGATAAACCATATTGCGAAATTCGAAATGATACACTATAATATACTCGAACGATTGTGCGTTCTGAAATTTTTACGTTTTTTAGTTTGGAGGATACATCAAATGGATATCAAGCAGTATGATCTGACCGGCAAGGTTGCTATCATCACCGGTTCCACCCGTGGCATCGGCAACGCCATTGCTAAGATGATGGCTGACCACGGCGCCGCTGTCGTCATCACCGGCCGTAAGCAGGAAGCTTGCGACAAGGTCGCTGAGGAAATCATCGCCAACGGCGGCAAGGCTCTGGGTGTTGCTACCGACGTTACCTCTGCCGAGGCTCGTGAGAACCTGATCACCAAGACCGTTGAGAAGTTCGGCAGACTGGACATCCTGGTAAACAACGCCGGCACCGGTGGCCAGCCCAAGAAGCTCATCGACATGGACGCTGACTACTTCGATCACTATGTCGAGGCTGACTACAAGGCTCTGTACTTCATGAGCCAGGCCGCTGCAAAGCAGATGGCTGCTCAGGGCTGCGAGAAGGGCACTCATCCCTACCGCATCATCAACCTGTCTTCCGCTGCCGGCATCAAGAGTCCCATCGGCGACACTGTTTACGGCTCCCTGAAGGCTGCTGTTACCCACCTGTCCAAGATCATGGCAAACGAGCTGGCTCGCTATGGTGTCACCGTTAACGCTGTTGCTCCCGGCTATGTTCTCACCGACATGACCAAGGACGTTATGGCTGACGAGAAGAACGTCGCTGCTGTTACCCGTATGATCTCCCTCCGTCGTTATGCTCAGCCCGTTGAGATCGCCAGCGTTATCACCTTCCTGGCTACTCCCGCCGGCGGCTACATCACCGGTGTCCTCATTCCCGTGGACGGCGGCATGACCATCAACTAATTCATAAGCTCCATTGCGGCAGGGCGGACATGCTCCGTCCTGCCCACAGGGATGCATAGGGAGCGTTATACACACCGCCAAGATGTGCATAGCGGTCCCTATGGGCCATGCAAATATGGGAATTCCCCAATGAAAAATGTTTTGGAGGTATACCTAAAATGGCAATTGGTACTTATGAACAGTACAAAGAGCGACTTCTGGCCATGAAGCCCAATGTTTACCTGAATGGCAAGAAAATCGACCGCTCCAATGGCAAGGAAGGCGCTGAGAGAGATCTGGCTGACTGGATCGTCGGCGGCACCTATGTCATGAAGCAGTGCTACGACACTGCAAACGATCCCGAGTATCGGGATGTCTGCGTGGTAGAAGAGCCCGATGGCTCCGTCCACAACCGTTCCACCCACATCCATCAGTCTGTGGAAGATCTGCTGAAGAAGCAGCTCATGACCCGTCTGGTATGTCACCGTGTCGGCGGCTGCATGCAGCGCTGCATGGGTTCTGACGCACTGAACGCCCTGTTCTCCGTCACCTACGACTGCGACCAGGCCTGCGGCACCGAGTATCATCAGCGTCTCCAGAAGTACATCAAGTACTGTCAGGAGAAGGACCTGATCTGCAACTGCGCACAGACCGACGTTAAGGGTTCCCGTAACCCTAAGTATAAGAGAGCCCATATGCAGCCCG
>CAZEPQ010000053.1:0-11628 GCA_964514175.1 uncultured Oscillospiraceae bacterium | reverse complement strand
TCATCAACACCGACCCCAACGCCACCAAGACCGGCGGCAAGCGGGTATACGGCATTCATGTGAATGTCACCGACTCCGAGCTGGAAGGCGCCATTCTCCACGAGGATCCCGACCGTGAAATGGTGGTTACCCTCAGCGATGCGTCTCTGGTGGGCGCCATCAAGGGCGCACACATCAAGTTCGAGGGCGAAAGCTCCTGGACCGCCACCAACCAGTCCTCCGTCATCATCATTGGCGAAGTGGACACCGAGTGCATCGACGCTCCTGCAGGCATCACCATCGAGGCTGTTTGCGGTCAGAGCGGCACCTACACCCTGGCCTCCGGCGGCACCCTGGTGCTGAAGGAAGCATAATGGCATCATTTAAGACGTGCTGTGAGCTGATTCACAGCACGTCTTTTTTATACCTTATAGGCTTTCCCGTCTCAGCGGATCCCAGCTTCCTCGAATATAGCAGAACAGGAACATGACAAACAGGAACATATTATGCAGGATCATGCAGGCCCAGGACGCCACAAGTCCCATGGACAAAAGCTGTGTGCAGATGAAGGTTCCCACAATGCGAACGCCCCACATACCGATGATGTTATATACAAAGGGAGCCTTGGTTTTGCCCACGCCCTGCATCATGCCTTCGATGATAATGGAGAAGCCGTAGAAGGGCTCCGACACAGCCACCATTCTGAGCACAGTTGTGCCCAGTCCGATGACCTCCTGGCTGTGGGAGAACAGGCTCACCAGTGCCGGTGCCGCCGCAAACAGCACGCCCCCGGAGAAGATCATCAAAATGATCTCAATGGGGATAAACATGGCCGCCAGATCCTTCATTCTCTGCCGATCCCGTGCCCCATAGGCATTGCCTGCCAAGGTGGCGGCGGCAGTCTGCATGCCGTAGCCGGGAATATAGAAGGCAGATTCCACCGTATTTGCAATGGTATGGGCTGCGGTGGACACCTCTCCAAGGGAGTTAATCATGGCGGCGAAGGCCACATAGCCCAGTGAGGTAGCAAACCGCTGCATCATATTGGGCACAGCTACCTTCAGGCAGGGCTTTAAAATGGTCATATCAGGCCGAATGGACTGCCCCTTGGGTGACACCTGGGGATGCTTCCAGAGCTTCCAGGTCATGTGGATACCGCCAATAAAGAAGGCCACCGAGCTGGCTGCCGCAGCACCCACCACCCCCAGTCCCGCTCCGGGCAGGGTGATGGACATCCCCAGCAGAGTAATCTCTCGCGTGGGATAAATCAGCAAGAAGTTCAGCACCACATTGATAATATTTACCATGATGCCGTTTTTCATGGGAGTTTTGGTGTCTCCCGCAGAACGAAGCACAGTACCGAAAATGATGCTGGCTGTTCTGGGCAAGGTGGACAGATACAGCACGAAGAAATACTGGGAAGCCACAGTCCGGATCCCCGCATCCACCTGCATCCACACCGGCACCCTGCCGCTGAGTCCCAGGGTCAGCACGGTGAAAAATACGCCGCAGACCAGCACAGCCAGAACTGCCTGTCCCACGGTCCGTCTGGCCCGCTCCTGATCCCCTGCGCCGCAGGCTCTGGCAATATAGGAAAGGAAGCCGATGCCCAGGGCGGAAATGGTGCTGAACACCAGCCAGTTTACCGTTGTGGTAGCTCCCACTGCGGCGGTGGCCTGGGTTCCCAAAGAGCCAACCATGGCGGTGTCAATGTACTGAACCGCCGTCTGCATCAGTTGTTCCAGCATGGTGGGCCAGGCCAGCGTCAGGATCAGGGAGATCATCTCCATATTCAGTTGATTACGTCCGATCTTCTTCATGTTTCTCTTCCCTTATGTTTGTTTGTGCCTGGGTATTATAGCAAGGAAATGCAAAAGTTGCAACCGCATCAAAAAGCGTACCGCAGAGGTTCTGCGGCACGCCTGAGGATCATTTCTGGATCATATGTACGTTAATGTTGGTATAGGACATCTGCACACCGTTTTCATCAAAGCTGCGCTTGATGGCTTCCAGCAGATTGTAATAGGCATCCCAATAGTTGTCATTGCAGCTCCATACACGGACGGTGTACTCAATACCATTGTCCTTGTAGCCGCTGACGCGGGCGAAAACACTCTCATCCTTCAGAATCTGGGGCACGGAGTCCACAGCCTTCCGCAGAGTCTCCAGTACAGCGTCTACGGAGCAGTCATAGCTGGCACAGATGCTAAGATCCACCCGGCGTTTGCCCTCGTTGCTGTAGTTTACCACGTTGGAGGTGGTGACAGTGCTGTTGGGGATGTAGATAATGCGCTTGTCCCCGGTGGCAAGCTTTGTGTAGGTCATGCCGATCTCGTCCACAAATCCCTCTTCGGCACCCACGGATACATAGTCGCCCACACGCAGTGGCTTGGTGGTCAGAATCACAATACCGCTGGCCAGATTGCTCAGGGCCCCCTGAATCGCCAGAGACAGTGCCAAGCCTACAACACTAAAGAGTGCGATCAGAGAGGTGACATCCACATTCAGACTGCCGGCCAGAATCACGACAGCAATGAAGTAAAGCACAATCTTAACGGTGGCCCGCAGGAAACCGTGGAGGCTGGGGTCGATCTTGGATTTTTCGATAAATCCGATGAACAGCTTGGTCAGCATCTTCACCAGGATCAGCAGCACGATTGCCAGCCCCACGATTTTAATAACACCCATCAGGGAAAGCCCCTGAACGCTGGATACGATGGTGGCCAGACTTTCACCGCTGATTTCAGTTGCAGTCAAAATCATTTTGCATGCTCCTTTTTATAATTCGGCACAAATGCCGCGATTGGTATATCAATTCCCCCGACGTCGGACCAAAAAGCTCAGGAAGAAATCCGCTGCCAACAGCAGGGATACTGCCGCTCCGGTGGAGCAGCCCCAATAGTAGGAAGCCATCAGCCCCAGAATGCCGCAGACCAATGCCCCCAGAATGGAAAACAGGTGATACTGCCGTAGGTTTTTCGCCAGATTTCGGGCCGAAGCCGCTGGCAGCACCAAAAGGCTGTTGATTACGAGAAGGCCCACCCAATTCAGAGCCAGGGTCACCACAACCGCAATCACCACCGTAAAAATGGACTGGATCAGCCCCACCTTAATGCCCCGGCTGTTCGCCAGATTGGGATGGAGCACAGACAGGAAAAGCCGGTTGGAAAACAGGCACCACAGCACCGCTACCAGAACAAGCACCAGAGCCAGAAGCCCGATCTCTGTTGGCGATACGGAGAGAATATCACCTATGAGATAGCTGTTGAATTTTGTGAAGCTTCCTCCGCCCCAGGTGGCGATCAGAATGCCCAGGGCCACCGCAGTGGAAGAAAATACGCCGATGATGGTATCTCCCGACAGGGTGGATTTGCGCTGCACATAGGTAAACAGCAGGGCAAACAGCACACTGAGAATCACCGCAGCCCCCATGGGTGCCGCCATGCCGCAAATGGAGCCGATGGCAATGCCGGTAAAGGCGGAGTGTCCCAGGGCATCGGAGAAAAAGCTCATTTTACCAGTGACAACATGGGTGGACAGCAGCCCCAGCAGCGGGCAAAGCACCAGAATCCCCAGAAGGGCATTTTTCATAAACAGCATGGTACCGGGCTGTGCCCACTCGAAGGGCAGAAGGGACACGATGCTGTACCAAATATCCATCATTCCTCTGTCCCTCCTGCCATATGAAACACATTGCGGAACTCTTTGGAGGACAGCACCTGATCCGGCGTGCCCTCTGTCAGCACCGTTTCCTTCAACAGCACCACCTTATCCACAAAACGGCTCAGCATGGCAAAGTCGTGGGTGACAATGAGGATGCTCAGGTCGAATTTGGTCCGAATCTCGTCCAGCATGGTAAGCAGCATATTCATGCCCTCCACATCCACGCCGGAAAGAGGCTCGTCCAGGATCAGAATGTCCGGCACCGGCTCCAGAGCCAGAGCCAGCAGCACACGCTGCAGCTCACCACCGGAAAGGTGACCGATCTTCTTGTCAATCAGGCTCTCGCCATGCACATTTTTCAGGCAGGACAGCACTGTCTCCCGCTGCCGCCGACCGATGTGAAATGCGGCAGGGCTCTTGCTCATGCACATGGAGAACAGATCCAGCACGCTGACTGGGTCTCCCAAATCGAAGCTGGGGCTTTGGGGCACATAGCCGATGCGGAATTTCCGGCTCCGACCATTGGCGGGCTGGAAAGAGATCTTCCCCTCATGCTCCCGCTGGCCCAGAATGGACTTAATGAGGGTGGATTTACCCGCACCGTTGGGGCCGATCAGGGCCACAATCTCACCACAATGGATGTGGAGGTTCACATCCCGCAGGATCTCATCTCCCTCGATTTTGACCCCAAGATGCTCGATATTCAGGCAGCAGTGACCGCCGCAGCCTTGATTGCCATGTTTTTTTACACTCATTCCAACGCATCCTCAATCAAAAGATAGTTTGTGACCATGCCGCTCATAAACTCATCCCGGGACCGTGCCAACTTACCGCTCATAAGCATGTCCAGGGTATAGGATGTGACGCCGGTCTCCTGAACGACGATGGAGACCGCATTGGTGGAGCCGTTGACCTCACCAAATACAGACTTTAGGCCATGGTCTTTGATCAGCTTGCAGATCTCATTAAGTTCGGCAGCAGATGCTTCCGCGCCTTCCTCCTCTTCAATGGCCGCCAGGATCGTCAAATCGTAGGCATCCGCCAGGTAGGCAAAGCCATCGTGGAAGGTAATGATCTCCCGGGTGCTCAGCGCCCCAAAGCGCTCACACCATTCCTCATAGATATCCATAATCAGAGCCTGATAGCTGTCAGAATTCCCCCGGATAATCTCGGCAGATTCCGGATAGCGCTCCATCAGCGCCAGAGTCACATTTTCTGCCTGCTGGCAGTAACGCACCGGGTCCAGCCAAATGTGTGGGTCTTCTTCGATCAATTCAACACCCCAGGAGCTGTCCACAATATTTTCTGCCGGAACATTCTCCAGTGCGGAGGCCATAAATTCCTCCAGTCCTGCGCCGGACATAAAGACCATGTCAGACTGTTCCACCAGTTTCATCTGTGTGGTGGTCAGGGTGTAGTCGTGGAGGCAGGAAACCTCCTCGGAGATCATCAGCTCCACCTGAACCCCCTCTACCAGACCGCTTTCTCCGTTGGTGATCTGCTCCAGCAGGTTATACACGGGGTAAGTGGTGGCAAGAAGTACGTCTCCCTGATCCTCCACGGTCTCACTGCTGCCGCAGCCGGTCAGCAGAGCAAAAATCAGGGTAAGCAGTGCAAATAATCGCATATATTTCATCGAGTATCCTCCAAATGGACATAATAAATCAATTTATTATACCTGATTATCGGGACTTTGTAAAATGTTTTATTCTATATACAGAATCAGGGCGGCATAAAGCCGCCCCAATTTTATTCCATATCCACAAGTTGAGGAATTTCCGTAAAACCGCCCAGGTTCTCAGGCAAGCAGGAAAAGGCAAACATTTTCCCGGTGCGAGGATGGGGAAAGCTGAGCCGCACCGACCACAGGGCGATCTTTCCGCTGCCGCCGCCATAGCGTCCATCTCCAATCAGCGGCATCTTCCGGGAAGCAAACTGGACCCGAATCTGGTGGGACCGGCCTGTGAACAGCCGCACCTGTACCAGGCTTCTGTCCTCCTGCCGGCTTTGCACCTGATAGGATAGTTTTGCTTTCTTCACGCCGCCCCGCATACGGCTTACCACATAGGATTTGTTCTTTTTGCTGTCGTGGAGCAGCAGGTCTTCCAATACGCCCCTGTCCTCTGTCGGTGCACCGTTTACCGCAGCCAGATATTCCTTCTTCATCTTCCCTTCCTGAATCAGCTTGGATAGGGCTCCGGCAGCTTTGCTGCTTCTGGCATAGAGCATGACACCGCCTACCTCCCGATCCAGCCTGTGAACCGGATAGATCTCGCCCCCCACCTGAGCCGCCAGCAGGGAGATCATGGTGTCCTCCCCTTCCTTCCCCGCCTGGGACAGAACCCCGGAGGGCTTCAGGCAGACCACAAAGTCCTTTTCAAGATGGATGATTTGAATTTCCATAGGATTCCTCCGAAAAATTGGGCCCGCTTCCGCAGGCCCAATATACTTTAGTCTACTCTTTCATCGCCCCAGAAGAACAGGGCCACAGTACCGGGACCGGTATGACTGCCGATGGTGGTGCCGATGGAATAGTGCTGAACCTTGCCGTCCAGCTTGGGGAAACGAGCCTCAATGAGATCGGAGACTGCCTTGGCGTCTTCCTCGCAGGCAGAGCAGGAAATATAGCACTTGCCGCTGTAATCCGTACCGTTCTGGGCGTGCTTCACCATCTTGTCCACCATGGCCTCGATGACCTTTTTCTTGCCACGCAGCTTGTGCCGGGCCACCAGCTTGCCTTCGTGGCTTACATTCAGCAGGGGGCAGATGTTCAGCGCCGTGCCGAACCAGCCACTGAGCTTGCTGACACGACCGCCTTTTACCAGATATGTCAGGTCAGAGGTGAAGAACCAGTGATGCAGTTCCTTCTTATGATCCTCTGCCCACTTTGCCAGTTCATCGGCGGTAAGGCCTGCGTCACGCAGGTCCGCCAGCTTGTCCATCAGAAGCCCATAACCGGAAGCCGCAGCCAGGGAGTCGATCACATAAATCTTTCGGTCAGGATACTCTGCCGCCAGCATTTCTTTTGCGATCTGGGCGGAATTGACACTGCCGGAAATACCGGAGGACAGACTCAAATGTACGATATCCTTCCCCTCCTCCAGGAAGGGGCGGAAATAGGCACAATACTCATCCACATTGACCTGGGAGGTCTTGGTGGTAGCCCCCTCCACCATAGCTTGATAAAACTTATCAAAGGGTACCGTAACACCTAGATCATCCGGATAGGAGACGCCGTCCAGTTCGTAATGGAAGCAGATATAGGAAATATTTCTGACTGCAAACTGCTCAGGGGTCAAGTCCGCAGTGGAACAGCAGGAAAGAACATAGCTCATAATTGGAATCCTCCGTTATTTTTTCTGGTAATTATTTATAATGTCATTATTATAATTACATTAGCCGCAAAATGCAATAGGAACTTGCAAATTTGTTTCATTTTTTTACTATTATAGATTTGGTTTGCACCCAACCTCATACTATGTTAAAATATACACAGAAAAATGCGGAGGTAACCCCCATGGATAATATCCCACCCCTGAATGTCATTGCCCACATTGAAAGCCCTTTCCCCACCAAGTTCGGCATTCCCCGCCAAAGCGGGCTGGTGGATGAGCTTCGGGCCAATATTGTCTTTACCGAGGAATATCGGGTGCCGGAGGCCGTAAGAGGCCTGGAGGACTTCTCCCATCTGTGGCTCATCTGGCAGTTTTCTGCCGCTGTTCGTGAGGGCTGGAGCCCCACGGTACGTCCTCCCCGACTGGGAGGCAATACCCGCATGGGCGTCTTTGCCACCCGTTCCCCTTTCCGCCCCAATGAGCTGGGCCTTTCCTGCGTAAAGATCATCTCTGTGGAACCAAATACAGACCGCGGTCCCATTATCACCGTAGCCGGTGCGGATCTGATGGATGGCACCCCCATCTTTGATATCAAGCCCTACATCCCCTATGCAGACTGCCACCCGGAGGCCACCGGCGGCTTCACAGACTCCGCAGGCAGCTTTCTATTGGAAGTAGATATTCCTCAAAATCTTCTGAATCGGGTCCCGGAACAGCACCGGGAGGCCCTGCTGGCCACCCTGACCCACGACCCACGGCCCTCCTATCAAAATTCGCTGGATCGAATCTACGGCATGGAATTTGCCGGAATGGATGTGAAATTCAAGGTCTCAGAGGACAGCCTTACCGTTACCGATATTACCTCTGCCCCTTCCCGGACATAAGCATCTCTAACAATATTCTGAGAAAAAACGGCAAATGCGTTTTCATTCGCATTTGCCGTTTTCATACATATGGAGTTTTCCCGGAAGGATATTTAGGCCCAGACCACCCAGCAGAAGATGTAACCTACCAGTACCGCACACAGGGTAAAGGGCACACCGATCTTCAGGAAGTCGGAGTTCTTCACCTCGTAACCGGCCTTCCGCAGAATGCCAATACCGGCAATGTTGGCAGAAGCGCCGATGGGGGTCAGGTTGCCGCCCAGGGTAGCGCCGCTGAGCAGACCGAAGAACAGCAGATAGGGCTCCACACCCAGGGTGGTAGCCATAGCGCTGACTACAGGGAGCATGGTTGCAACATAAGGAATGTTGTCCACAAAAGCAGAGCAGAGCACAGACACCCACACAATGATGGAGTACAGAAGGAACAGATTGTCACCGCCCAGATTTACAATGATGTTGCTGATGTCGTCGATGAGTCCCACATTGGTAATACCGCGGATCACAACGAACAGACCAGCCAGCAGGCACAGGGTCTCGTAGTCGATCTCCTTAAATGCCTGTTTGGCAACATCGCTGTTTTTCCGAACCACCAGAGAATGGATCACTCCCACCAGGAATATCCCGACGCAAATAAAGCCATTGGTCAGGGCAGGACGATTCTCAATAAAACTGGCCACGATCAGCAGCAGTACATTTGCTACCAGCAGAATGCTGGGCACATAGTTGGTTACCACAGTACGATCTGTCACTTCGATCTTTTCCTTGTTCTTACGGAACAGAATCATGATAACAGGAACCGTAGCCAGAGCACCCAACTCCACCGCAAAGAAGATACTGGGCTTGCCATCCATCCAGATAAAATCAATAAAGGTCATGTCCGCATAGCCGCCAAGCATGATGGAAGTAGTATCGCCCACCAAAGTAGCTGCACCCTGGAGATTGGAGGATACTGCAATGGAAATGATCATGCCAACAGGAGAAATGCCGATTTTCTTGGCAATGGCAAGGCCTACGGGAGCCACCATCAGAACGGTAGCCACATTGTCCACGAAGGCAGACACAACACCGGCAAAGAGGCTCATAAGCACCACCACCCACATAACATTGGGGGATTTTCTCAGCAGCGCCTCTGCCATCAGGTTGGGCATACGGGACTCGATAAACAGGGAAACCGTTCCCATGGTACCGGCCAGCATCATAAGTACGTTAAAGTCAATGGCATCTACCAGTTCACCCACGGAAACAATGCCGGAAACAACAAAGATCAGGGCAGACCCCACCGCAACCCAAGGCCGAACCTTCTGCAAGGCGATCATCAGCACATAGGTCAGCGCAAAAAGCACCAGCGCAAAAATTTTCATTTCGTCATACCTTTCTTTTCGCTGAAAAAAAGCTTTACCGCAACCACGGCGGAAAAGCTCTTCTTCTCTTCTCAAAATTCCTTTTGTAGTATAATCTCCCCATATCATTTTGTCAATGAAAAATGCAATTTTTGCTGCAATTTTTACTTTTTGGTTGTTTTCCAGGCCGTTCAATGAAACAATTCCAGGGATATTAGAAGGAAAAAATCATGGCTGATCCCTCATAATTAGTTTCAGCGGCAGCGCTTAGCGCTACCGCTGATCATAATTAGAGATTAGAAAAACACACCGTGAGGATCTTTGCAATTTGGCTTCGGGTTGCAACGCCTTTAGGTGAAATGGTTCCGTTGCCCATACCTTGCACAATTCCCTCACCAACAGCCCACTGCATAGGCTCGACGGCATAGTTGGAAATGGAGCTGTAATCGCTAAAGGCAGACAAATCACCGCGCACATTGGAATCCTTTTTAAGATAATTGGAAACATAACGCCAAATCATCGTAACCATCTCTTCACGGGTAATCGACGAAGTTGGATCAAACTTACCATCGCCACGACCAGAAACCAAATTGTTGTCCGCTGCCCACTGAACCGCATCATAGTACCACGCATTACTCGGCACATCGGTAAAGGAAGCCGCTGTCGATGTTACTGCTGGTTTATTCTCAAGATTATAAAGAATCTGTGCCATCATGGCTCGTGTAAGGGTATCCTCAGGCGCAAAGGACGTAGCGGAGTAACCGTTCATCATTGCATTATCATACACATGCTTTACATAAGTTGCATACCAAGCAGTTTCATCAACATCTGTAAAGGAATACAAGCTCCACTTGGCAGTCAGGGTAATATCTCCGCTGGGAACCGTGCTGTCTGCGGTGTACCTTACCCCATTGTAGTACCAGCCCATCAACGTACGCTGAGACTTTGTTGCCGTAGGCAGGCTTCCAAAGGTGGAACCAGCCGGGTAAGTCCCCGTAGTCTGGGTAGCAGTTCCGCCGTTTGCATCAAAGGTAACTGTGATCCTGGGAACATACGGCGTCAAGTAGTCTGTATGGACCCAGCAATATTTGCCGTTATATTGTATGGCAGCCCAATAGCCATAGGTACCAAGAACATCTACTGCATCGCCCTTATACAAATCACCCACATCCGTAGACGAGGTAGTGGGACGTGCCCGAACATTCACTTTCGTGGTATTACAGACCTCATACTTACCGGCAGACTCACTGTCCAGCACATATCCATCAATCACAATCGCAAGTTCAACCAACTGTAAATAATCCAATGAAAGCCAACCGGCAGCCCCGCCATATTCCACAGCAGCCCACCCATTGTATGTTCCAAGAATATCGAACTGGTCACCGGAATAGGCTTTACCAACAATAGAGCTCGATTTAGATGGACCGGAACGAATATTCAGATAGCTGTTTACATTAACAACTTGATATTTGCCTGCCTTGGTAATATCAAGATCATAGTCATAGGCACCGCCGCCGGTACGTCCGAGAGAATCCACATAGCCGGGATAATACGAGGGCGTCTGAAGCGCATAGATTGTCCTGCCTCCAAACGTATTGATGTAACTTTCCCAAGTATATTTACGAACATCCACCACATTATAATCAGTGGTACTAAAGTTTCCATCATAAATAATCAAGCCATCATCAAAAATGGACATAATAACCATAGAGTGTCCGCCCTGACGGATAAAAGAACCGGGATAACAGGACTTAATCAGGGACGCAAAATCTGCGGCTGAATAACTGCCGCCTGTCCACGGGGAAGTAATCACATCTACATATGCATAGGAACCATAAGTATTTATGCTACTGGCAATGTAATTATCCATCGTGGCAGTCGCAGGATACTTATAATAAAGCGCCGCATAAACATATCGCGCAAAAGCCATACATTCTGCACTATAGAGCTTAATGCTCGTGGGGGGATTGATCCCATAAAGCGCAGATTGTGCAGCCGTCATAGAATGATTATATGTACTCCCGTCAAAGGTCGTATGTGAGCCGTCCGGGAACTCAGCCAAAGGAAGCTGTGTACCTCCTATGTTGATAGAATAGGTGCTAAGGTTTACATCGTTAACAGATCCCTCATATGTAAATGCACTTGCGCTGAAGCAAAACAGGCAAATCAACGCTGCCATAATTAAACTGGAAAACAAAACACGTTTCAAGCGTATATGCATAATCTCACCTCGAATGGTTACAAAATGGTATCATTATATTAACACAATTCCACAACAAGGTCAATGACAAAATCTTGTAAGTTCAAAAAAGATTGCTTAAAAGTCCAGTTGGACACATAACAAAAACCGCATCCCAATCGGGACGCGGTCTGTGTTGGCATTACCTATTTTCACATGCAGTCACCCGCATACTATCGTCGGCACAC
>CAZEPQ010000052.1:0-11854 GCA_964514175.1 uncultured Oscillospiraceae bacterium | reverse complement strand
ATAATTCATCATAGCGTTATCCTTTCCGGCTCCACGGGCTTTGTATGACCCGTGGCGACCGAAGGGAGTGCCTGTGGTGCAATCCGTAAGCCCTATGCGAATTCGCCGGAAGCCTGTTGTTATCGTACTGCTCCCCGCATCCATCCTCAGTCAGCTTCGCTGACAGCTCCTTCTCCAAGGAGCTTATGGCGCTCCCGTGCCGCAGCAACCATCGTGGAGGCCATGAAAAGGAAGAAAAGAGAAAAGACGATATTTCCCTGAAAAGGAATTGCACTTTTCTTAGGGGTGTGGTATGATGATTTTGCCACACAACTATATACTTATACACGGGACAGGTGTGTATTTTTCCGTTTTGGTAAAAATACATGCTCTATTTTGGCATACCTGTTTCGTGTGTTAAAAGTTGTGTGGCAGCAATCGGAGCTATGTGTTTTTCGGTGCGTAGCTTCGTCTGCGCACTTTTTTATTGGAGGAATTTGATGTGAAAGAGAAAACAAAAAAGATACTTCCGTACTATGTAGTAGGCTTTGTATTTATTGCTGTTGCCATCGGCCTACTCTTCTATTTCTATGGTGAGAGTTGTCGACGTTATGAGGACAGTTATCTGTATATCTATGAAATCAAGCCAACTGGCGAGAAATTAACCAAGATGGGATATTTTTGGGCAGAGAATAAAGTTTTGATATTGGCAAGCCTGTTCTTTATTGTCCCTGGCCTGCTTTGTTTCAAAGCAGGACTTGTATCTTATGAGTATAACACAGAACTCGCCCAGAGAATTAGCAATTTGAATGCTGCAAAAAAATTCTATTCTGTTGGGAAACACTCTCCCGATGGAGTTACACTTCGTGTATCTCAAAAAAGCAAGCTGTTTGCTGAGGTTTTAGGAATAAAGAATTATACCATATCCAAATATACCTATAACGAAGAAAAAATTCATGTAGGTGCGGTTACTGTTGGCGGTGTTACAAGTGGCGGTGCGTATAAAACCGGCGGTGACTATTCTGTGCAATCCTATCGTAGTGACAAGAAAGAACTTCACTACAACTATGTAGAGAATAAAAAGATTTGTTCCCGCGATATTGCAGCAATTGAACTGTCGAAGGAATTGGCAAAGGAAGCGAGAACCTCTAGCATTGCTGAGTATCTTGATGGCGATACCATAAAAGTTTTCATTGATGTGCCATTGTCAAGCAGGAGCGTCGCCTTAGCCCAAAAAGGCGACTTTAGTGGTGTAAGCAGAGAGTTGGCAGTAGGAAAGCCCTCTCAGGAAAAGTGTGAAGCAATTATCAAATGGCTTAGCGAGGAATAAAGGCACAAGGGTCGGACAAGGTGTGTTCGACCCTTTTATTGCTCCAAGAGAGAAAGATACTTGGAGACTGTAGTTCTACTCAAATCACACACCCTTGCCCGTATCATGCGGCTGACCAGTGAACATTTTTAGCGTAGGGCGGGCTGCCCTCAGCCCGCCGGCAGGAAGCAGTGCGACAACAGGAGGCTTGCGGCGAATACGCACTGCGGTATGAATTGCTCCACCGCTGCACGACGGCCCCCTTCCCCCAAGGGAAGGTTTTTCTATTCCCTTTTCCGCAAATCGTGGTATAATATCCAAAAGAACCTGAGAAAGAGGCTGATTTTATGCGTAAAGAACTGATCGCCCTCCGGGAGGCCATGAAAAACGCCGGGGTGGACGCTTATGTGATCCCCACCGACGATTTCCACGGATCCGAATATGTGGGGGATTATTTTTGCTGCCGCCACTATGTTTCCGGCTTTACCGGCTCCGCCGGTACGCTGGTGGTGACGGAGGATTGGGCCGGACTCTGGACCGATGGACGCTATTTCCTTCAGGGTGCCCAGCAGCTTCAGGGCTCCGGCATTGACCTGATGAAGATGATGGAGCCCGGTGTGCCTACTTGGGAGAACTGGCTGGAGGATCACATGAAGGCTGGAATGACCCTGGGCTTTGACGGACGCGCCATGACCTGCGGTACCGGACGGAGTGTGGAGGCCAAAATGGAAAAGATCGGGGTCGGCGTGGTCTGCCACATTGATCTTGTGGGTGAAATTTGGGCGGACCGTCCCGCCCTGAGTGAGGCCCCCGTCTGGGAACTGGATGAAAAGTATGCCGGACGCAGCCGAAAGGACAAGCTGGAGGCTCTGAAAAATGACGTAAAGGCGGCAGGGGCCGATACCTATATCCTTACCTCCCTGGACGATCTGGCATGGCTCCTCAATATCCGCGGCGGGGACGTGGAATGCTGCCCCGTGGTGCTGGGGGACCTGCTGCTGGACCGGGCAGGACTGCATCTGTATGTGGACGAAAAGAAGTTTTCTCCCCAGTTGAAGGCCGCTTTGGAGGCCGATGGGGTGGATTTCCGGCCCTATCTTGACCTGTACGCCGATGTGAAAAAGCTGCCCGCCGACGCAAAGGTGCTGCTGAACCCCGCAAAGGTGAACTATGCCATCCTGCGGGGCATTGCCGGACAGATCATCGAGGGCAAAGACCCCACGGAAGCCCCCAAGGGGGTAAAGACCCAGGCGGAGTGCGAAAATGAAAAGCTGGCCCACATTAAGGACGGCGTAGCTCTGACCCGGTTTATGAAGTGGGTCAAGGAGCATGTGGGCAAGGAGGAGATCACCGAGATCTCTGCTGCCCAGAAGCTGGAGAGCCTCCGCATGGAAATGAAAAACTACGTTGGTCCCAGCTTTGACCCCATCATGGGCTATGACTACCACGGTGCAATCATCCACTATTCCGCCACCCCTGAATCGGACCTGAAGCTGGAGCCTCGGAGCTTCCTGCTGTCGGACACCGGCGGACATTATCTGGAAGGCTCCACCGATGTGACCCGTACCTTTGTTTTAGGCCCCATCACCCCGGAGATGAAGCATCATTACACCGCCGTCCTGCGGGGCCATCTGAATCTGGGCATGGCTATTTTTAAGGAGGGCACCTGCGGCGCGGCCCTGGATGTGCTGGCAAGAAAGCCCCTGTGGGACGAGGGCCTGGACTACAACCACGGCACCGGTCACGGTGTGGGCTATCTCCTTTCCGTCCACGAAGGCCCCCAGAATATCCGCTATTCTGTCAACGGTTCCAGCTCCGTGAAGCTGCAGCCGGGAATGATCACCTCCAACGAGCCGGGTCTGTACCTGGAGGGCAAGTACGGCATTCGCCTTGAAAACCTGGTTCTCTGCGTAAAGAAGGCGGAGAATGAGTATGGCACCTTCCTGGGCTTTGAGAATCTGACCATGTGCCCCTTTGAACTGGAGGCCATTGATCCGGAGGAACTGACCCATCAGGAAAAGGCGGCCCTCAACGCCTACCACAAGACGGTGTATGAGACGCTTGCTCCCTGGTTTGACGAAGAGGAAAAGGACTGGCTGAAGGACGCCACAAGAGCGATTTAACCTCCGTTTTTGCACAAAAAAGTTTACCGGGAGACAGGAACATCCCCTGTTTCCCGGTATTTTTGCACCCTTTTTGTGGATTTTCGCCCCCAAAATTGGCCCATAGAGGGAAATCGTTTAGAGTTTTACAGAATTTCCACAGAGTTTTCCACATGCTTCACATGGAGCAGTACAAGAACAGGAGAATTTCGGCGAAAATGTACTGCGTCCTTCTTAAAGATATGAAAAATCCCCCTGCATCACTGCGATGCAGGGGGCGAAAATCTTCTTACCAGATCATAAGCTTTTCAGCTTCCCACTTCAGCTCGTCCCGGAAATCAGGATGGGCAATGCGGATCAGCTCCTTGACGCGCTTGTCAAAGGGCAGATGCCGGATGTGGGCGATGCCGTACTCGGTGATGATATAGTCCGCCAGATTTCTCTGGATGGAGACCACAGCGCCGGGAGTCAGGGTGGGCTTAATGCGGGAGACAGTGCCGCCCTTGGCGGTGGAGGTCAGGGCGATGATGCCCTTGCCGCCCTTACTGTGGAAGGCGCCGTAAGCATAGTCCGTGGCGCCGCCGGTGCCGGAGAACTGCCGGTGACCGATGGACTCGGAACAGATCTGACCCGTCAGGTCGATCTCCAGTGCGGAGTTGATGGAAACCATGTTGTCATGGGCCATGATGGTGTTGGGGTCGTTGGTGTAGCTGGTGGGCCGCATATCAATGGCGGGGTTATAGTCGATGAACTTATTGAAGGCTTCATCGCCCCAGCAGAAGGCACAGACTGCCTTGCCCCGGTTGATGGTCTTTTTGTCGTTGGTGACCACGCCGGCCTCCATGAGATGATGCAGGGAGTTGGAGAACATCTCTGTGTGAACGCCCAGATCCTTCTTGTCCATGAGCTTTTCTGCCACAGCATGGGGCAGGCCGCCGAAGCCCAACTGGATGGTGTCGCCGTTGTTTACCAGGGAGGCGATATTCTCCGCAATGGTCCACAGCTCGGGGGTGACAGTTGCCTGAGGTGCGGCGGAGATGGGGTTATCGGCCTTGATGAAATAGTCCACCTTCTCCACGGGGATACGGGTAGTGCCGTAGACGTGGGGCAAATTCTCATTGACCTCAAAAATCTTCAGGTCACAGATCTCAAAGATCTCGGACTCGGTCTGCTGGCTGCCGGACATATAGACGTAGCCATATTCGTCCGGGGGGGTCACGGAGGCGAAGAAGATGTTGGGGGTGGCGCCGCATTCCTTGATGGCGGGGATGGCGGCATGGATGTGATGGGGCACATAGTGCATACGACGGGAGGCGTGATGCTTCCGCAGAATGGGGCCGTAGAATACGGTATAGATCTCAATCTTGTTGCCCAGAGAGTGATCCCATATAAACTGGTACTCCTCATCGGGGTTGGTACACCAGATATCCACATGGTTTACCCGGTCGGCAATGGTGTGGAACTGGCGCAGCAGGTTTCTGGGCTCGTTGCCGTAGAAACCATGGTACACAATGTCGCCATCCTGCACCATGTCCAGAGCCTGCTGGACGGTGATGAATTTGGACTGATATAATTCTTCCTGTTTTTTGGTCATCGGTGAAGCTCCTCGCACTATACATTATATAAAAGTTGAATCATCAAAAAAACATTTCCAACTATTATAACCTATTTTTCCTTGTTGTGCAAGACTTTTACGAAGACTTCTTGAAGATTTGTACAAAGGTGTGTGAAGATTTTGTGGGGGAAAATGAAAAAAGAACTATATCTTTTCATTGGGATGTGATATACTGTGTGAAGAAAACGTGAAGAACATGTGTGAAACATGTGGAGGATGGGCCAATGCGACATTTCATCAAATATGATCTGGTGCCTCTGCTGTCAATTTTGGCGGTGGCGGCTTTTCCATGTATATTTCTCTATGCCCAAAACGTGGAGGAGGTTTCCGCCGCCTCCATGGTGCCGTTTTTGCTGGTGTACAGCGTCACCGGACTGGGAATGGCAGGGATGCTGTCGATCTTCTTCCGCAATTTGTCCCGGGCGGCTTTTCTTTCCGACCTGGCGTTGCTGGTAATCATCAATTTTTGCCTTTTGGCGGAAAATGTGAAGGAGGTCATGCCCTTTTTGTGGGATCGCTATCTGCTGCTGATCCTGGGGCTGATCCTGCTGGGAATCTTTATCCTGCTGCTGAAAAAGAGGCCGGATATGCGGACAGCCTGCCTCCTGGTGCTGATTGCCTTCAGCGCCATGATCCTGATGAATCTGATATTTGCCCTGCCGGACATGATCAAGGGCGGAAAAGGCCCTCTGAACTCCAAGGATAAGCCGGACAGGGTGCAGGAAGAGATCAAGGTGGAATTCGGGGAGAATCGCCCCAATGTGTACTACTTTATTTTTGATGAGTACGGCGGCTATGAGAACCTGAAATACTATTATGATTATGACAATTCGCCCTTCCTGGAGGCCCTGGAGGATCGGGGCTTCTCCGTGGCCCGGGAGAGCCGGAACACGGAGGCGGTAGAGACCATCACCATTGTGCCCAACCTGCTGAATCTGAACTATGTGGTGGCGCTGGAGGACTCGAAGCAGGAAAAACAGGAATTTGTGGAGAAGACCTTTATCAGCCGCATGTTCCGGGAGAATGGCTATCAGGTCCAGATCGTGAATCACACGGACTATCTGGGCACCAAGGATGCCCGGGTGCTGACCGGGGAGCAGACCCGCCGGACCATTTCCGAAATATTGCTGAAAAACAGCCTGTTCAACAAGCTGCCCAGAACCAGAAAGCTGCTGGACGACCTGTTTTCCCTGGACTACAGCAGCAATTACCGCCGCTGTCTGGATGATGCCATGGAGGCGGGACTACGAAGCTGGGAAACCGCCCAAAATGAGCCGACCCTGACCATCGGTTATTTGCAGTGTCCCCACAGCCCCACCATGGTGGGCTGCCACGGCGAGGAGATGCCCTTCTCCCAGGGCTGGAACTGGCTGGACCCCAGCCTGTACCTCAATCAACTGGAATTTATCAGTGATTACATTCTGGAGCTGGTGGACACCATTCAGAAGAACGACCCGGGGGCGGTGATCCTGCTGCAGTCAGATCACGGCAACCGCTATCCCATCCATATGTGGCAGATGAAGGTGCTGGAACGGTACGATCCCTATGAGGAAGAACCCTATATGAAGAACATTCTAAACTGTGTCTACTATCAGGGCGAAAGCTTCCCCATTGAGGGCGAGACGGGCATCAATACCCTGCGGCTGGTGTTCCGGCAGGTGTTGGATGCGGACTTGCCCCCCATCGAGCCGGTTTATACCTACTTCTTCGGTTATGAGGACGAGACCGGGGCTTAAGAAAAATTAAAAAGAATGCCGAAGGGCTGTCTCACGACAAAATGTGAGGCAGCTCTTTTTTCATTTCCCACGGGATCATCAAAACATGGTATAATAAGGAAAATTCCATATATTTTTCATTTCTGGCTGTCAGGTAAGAAACGCTTGAGCCAAAAATGCGGCAATACTGATGAAGAGCTCTTACAACAAAAAAGGAGGCGTGTGCGTGGAAGATCAGAGGATCGTGGAACTATATTTGGCTCGCTCGGAGGCCGCTATCGGAGAAACCGGCAAGAAATACAGCAAATACTGTTTTTCCATTGCAAACAATATCCTGAACAATCCGGACGATGCCAACGAGTGCGTAAACGACACATTTTACAAGGCGTGGAACAGCATCCCGCCTGCCAAGCCCAAAATTCTGTCTGCATTTCTTGGTAAAATCACACACGATCTGGCCATCGACCGCTGGCGAAAACAGGCTGCCATCAAACGTGGCAGCGGTCAGGTCCATCTTGCCCTGGAAGAACTGGCGGAGTGTATTCCATCCAGCCAAAATGTAGAACATACCATTGAGAAGAAGGAGCTGGAAGAGGCTGTTCACGGGTTCATCCACGGCCTGGGGCAGCCGGAGAAGAATATTTTTATCTGCCGTTACTGGTACTGTGACGAACCTTCCGCAATTGCCCTCCAGTATGGAATGAAGGCGGGAGCCGTTCGTTCTCAGCTCCATAGAACGCGCAAAAAGCTGTATGCATACCTGAAGGAGCGTGGGTTTTATGATTAGACCGGAGGATATTTTTGATGCAATTGGCACTTTGGACGAAGAGACCATCTTTAACGCCAGAGCCATGAAAGGAATGAAGAACGTGAAAAAACATCCCATTTCGTATAAGCATGGGCTGATTGCGGCTGTGCTCGTCATATTATGCTGCACCTCCGTAAGTGCCGCCTACTATATTTCCCATCAGAAAACTGTGGACCTGATGGAGACCGGCGTTCAGACCGGCGGGTATATTCCCGTGGAGGTGGACGAGACGGCAGTTGCCGCCATTGAAGAGAAGTCTGTGGACTATAACACCTCTGTCACCGATAGCGGCACCACCGTGACCCTGGACTCCATCATGGGCTGTACAAGCGAAGATTATACTCTTTGCTATCTTACCCTTACGATTGCTCCCCCGGAAGGCACCGGGCTTACCGCCGATATGCAGGACTGGGGCTTTATGGAGCATTTCCTGCAGGCGGAGGATGACTCCCTGGCTTTGGGCGGCAGCGGAACACAAACCGCCATCGACAACGGAGATGGAACCTATAGTGCAATGCTCATGTGGCAGTTCTATGGGGCGGACATTCGTAATGTTCCTATGAAGCTTGAGCTTAGCGGTTTTGGCAATGTGTCAAAAGAAGTTGCGTTCGATCTGTATAGTGGGAATCGTGAAATTGAAATTCCAGGAAGTTGGGATTTCCATTTTGACAAGCTCCCCCTGGAGGAAACAAAGAGTCTGGAATTTGACACAGCATTGTTTGCAGATGAAAAAATCCATCCATCGAAGATTGAGCTGTCCTCTTTTGGCGTACTCGTAACCTATACCGCAGAATCTGTAGATGTTGTTGAAAACCTTGGTGTGTATTTGTCCGATAAGTACCCGGAACTCGATATGGACTGGGTTCATATGGATCTGGAACAGTTGAATTTTCTCTGTGCAGAAGGCGCCACCTTTACAGATGAACAGCAGGAGGATATTGAGGCGTTTCTTTCGGATTATGGCGGAATAAACGGCGATGCGCTAAAAGCACAGCTCACAGATTACCAACTGCGGTATCAGGATGGGAGCATTTGCAAAATTGGTTCAGAGTTTCCTGACTGGGTGGGGCTCAACAATCAGGGGGAGAATGTGGCCCTAATCTGTTTTGATGCACCGATTGCGGTGAACGAACTCGCTTCTTTTGAGATCGGAGAGGTTCAGATCCCGGTTCCTCAGGAATAACTTTACAGAGGGAATCCTTCTATAATAGAAAAATCACTGCCGCAGCGAAAGCTGCGGCAGTGGTGATATTAGCCCTGATTCTGGTTCTGATTCTGATTGCCCTTCTTGTTTCCACCACGATAATAGCGGCGGCGGTTGTTCCGGGGCTTTTTATTTTCGGATTTGGCCTCCTTGGGCTGAACCTCGGCTGCCTTTGTCTCGGGCTCCTTGGTCTGGCCTTCGGCGGGCTTTTTTGTCTTTTTCTTGTTGTTGTTCCGGGGCTTTTTGTTCTCGGACTTGGTCTCCTTGAACTGCTGCTCCCCGGATTTTTCGTGCTTCTTTTCCACCTTCAGGCCCTTGTCCTGAATGCGATCCTGGCGCTCGTTACGGTCCTGGCGCTCAGTGCGCTCGCTGCGGTTCCGGCGTTCCTGACGGGGCTGGGATGCCTTCTTCTCTGCCGGCTTGTCGGCGGTGTAATTGGACAGCACGGATTCATCAAACATGGTGATGGTCTCCGGCTCTTCCTTCTTCTCCACCGGCTTGGGCAGCGGGGGCAGATCCTGAGGAATGGGGGGATCGTTCTTCTTGCCCTTGCCGTTCCGCAGTACGCAGATGTCGCAGTTGTTGTAGCACTTCACCGTGGAGGGATCATTGTCCAGCCGAACCTTAACGGTCTGCTTCAGCAGGCTGCTGTCGGTGACGGTGCCCATGCCGTCGCAGGTATTGACGATGGAATCCAGCTTGGGAGAGGTCTTAATAAGGGACTCGTAGGCGTCCTGCTCGTATTTCAGGCAGCACATAAGCCGTCCGCAGGTGCCGGAGATCTTGGTGGGGTTGAGGGAAAGGTTCTGGGTCTTTGCCATTTTAATGGACACGGGCTGGAAATCGTCCAGGAACTGCTTACAGCAGAAGGGTCTGCCGCAGATGCCCAGGCCGCCCATCATCTTTGCCTCGTCTCTGACGCCAATCTGCCGCAGCTCAATGCGGGTGCGGAACACGCCGGCCAGATCCTTCACCAGATCACGGAAGTCCACACGACCGTCGGCGGTGAAATAGAAGAGAATCTTGCTGCCGTCAAAGCTGTATTCCGCGGAAACCAGCTTCATGTCCAGCTTGTGCTCTAGGATCTTCTCCTGGCACATGTCAAAGGCGGTGCCTTCCTTGTCCTTATACTCCTGGCGGATGCGCTTGTCGGTGTCTGTGGCCACACGGATCACAGGCCGCAGAGGCTGCACCACCTTTTCCGGAGGAACCGGGTGGTTTCCTTCGGCGCAGAAGCCGTATTCGGCCCCACGGGCGGTGTCGATGATGACCTCGTCCCCGGAATTTACCTCCAGAGTGCCGGGATCAAAGTAGTAGATCTTGCCGCCTTTTTTAAACTGAACCCCCACAACGGTGACGTCCTGAGGCTCCAGGGCCTCGGGGGGCAGGGTATCATAGCCGGTGACCTGGGGCTCGTCATCCAGGGAGATGTTGCAGAAAGTCACCACAGGCTTATCTGAATTGCTCATTTGTTAACTCCGTTCTATTATATATATCAACACTGCATGCAGCAGAGTATGCCAAATTAAAATGCGATGCGGGCCATCAGAAGCCCAACACAGTGTCCCGAGCTGCCGTTGGCCTGGGCCATTTGGATGGCTTCGGCAATGGCCTCATAGCCCATAAAGATCTGCTGGGCGGTACACTTTTCCGAAAGATATTCGGATTCTTTTGAATAAAGGCTGTTTCCGCCGGACTTGTGACCCAGGGCACGGGTAAAAATCAGCTTTAGCTGTTCCAGCAGATCCAGAAGCTCTGTGCGGTTCAGCTTTTCCATGGGAACCAATGCCACCAGCATATTGCCCTCCTGATTTGAGGCAAAGGCCTTGAGAAATTTTCGCAGATGCTCCCGATTCTTGTCGGTCTGACCGCCATCAATCAGTTGGAGGGCCGGCCCAAGAAAGCCCCCGGAGCGCTCCGCCGCTGTGGCTAAATCGTCCATTTGCGTCTGGGGACGAAGCTGCATCAGGGCATTTTTCATGGTCAAGTCCATCAGGGGGAACAGATTCAGTTCCACCGCACGGGATCGCACCGTGGTCAAGAGCTTCTCGGCGTTGTCGGTCATCAAAATGAAAGCGCAGTATGCCGGAGGCTCCTCCAACAGCTTCAGCAGAGCATTTTGTGCAGGGGCCTGCATGTCCTGGGCTCTGGGGATCAGATATACCTTGCGCTGTCCCTCGTTGGGCCGCACATAGGCATCGGCCTGCATGTTGCGGATCACCTTAATGGGTACGGTGGCCTTGTCCGAATCCACCGTGATCACGTCCGGGTGTCCGCCGGAAAAGATCTTATGGCAGTTGGGGCAAACGCCGCAGGGCTTTTCTCCCTGGCCGGTACACTGATAGGCTGCCGCCAGAATTTTGCCCAGGGTTTTCTTACCGCTGCCCTGGGGTCCTACCAGAATGTAGCAGTGGGAAAGGCCACCCCTCTGGGCTGCAGAGAGCCGGGAACGAAGCTGTTCATTCCCATAGAAGCCGGGGAATCGCATTATACCTTCTCGAAGCGGTCCACATCAACCACGAAGATGGTGGCGCCGCCGATGGAGACCTCGAGAGGCTGAGAGGCGTCGAAGTCAAAGGAAAGGTCATTGTTGGGAATCACCTGAGTCCGGCTGTGGGAGTGCTGCTTGATGATATCAATGACAGTCTGCACCTTGTCCTCATCCACACCCACCATAAGGGTGACATTGCCGGACATTAAAAATCCGCCGGAGGTGGTCAGCTTGGTGGAGGAGAAGCCCTGATGGCTCAGATTCCGTACCACCGCGTTGGCGTCGTCACGATTGACGATGGCAAATAACAGTTTCATAAGTTCGCGGCCTCCTTTATATAAGGTGAAATTGCGATACACTGTATTATAACTCTTTTTTTGCAATAAGGCTATACATTTTTTGTATTTTCCCGCAGTGAGGATAAAGTTACATTATAATATAGTATATTTCCGGGGAGAATGTCAATAGAAGGTCGGAGGCTGACTCTGTTAGCTGCCTATATATGGCGGAAAGCCCATAAGTTGTGGTATTTTGGTTAAAGTGAACACAACCTGTGGTAGGAAAAAGTTTTTTCAGAAAAAGTTGAAAAAAGGCTTGACAAATGAGCATGTGTGGAGTAAAATATTTGAGC
>CAZEPQ010000051.1:0-11880 GCA_964514175.1 uncultured Oscillospiraceae bacterium | reverse complement strand
GGTGGGAACGTCTACGGCTATGTATTGGGTTACAGTGGCGGTGTGCAGCCTGATTTCAAGAGGCTTGCAGGTGGTTTTTCTGCCGGCTATCTCCTGTTATATGGCCCTGATGCTGGCCTCCTATGCTGTGGGGGACGGCAGTCTGCAAATGGCGGGGGATACGATTAAGCAGCTTCTGACCCTAGTGCTGAAATTTGCGGTCATTGGGTTTACAGCCTATCTGTCCCTGACGGGGGTTATCAGCGGCAGTGCGGATTCAGCTTCTGTACGGGCTGCCAAGCTGACTATTTCTACGGCGGTTCCGGTGGTGGGAAGTCTCATTGCCGATGCCTCGGAAACCTTACTGGTGTCCGCAGGACTACTGCGAAGCGGTGTGGGGATTTTTGGAATGCTGGGGGTGCTGGCGGTGAGTATAGGCCCCTTTTTGGAGACGGGTATTGGCTATTTGAGTCTGAAATGTACCGCCGCAGTGACGGCTTCCACGGGAGAAAAGCAGCTTTCCGGGCTGATTTCTACTATGGCGGGGGCCTTTGGACTGCTGACAGCGCTGACAGGGGTGTGTACATTGCTCATTTTGATCGCCTGCGTGTGCTTTATGCGGGTATCCACGGGGTGAAGAGATGAAAGCTTATCTGATACGGCTTACAGCGGCGGCAATTCTGGCGGCGGTGGTGCGGCGTATGGCCCCGGACAGCGGGTGCGGCAGGGCCTCCCGGCTGGGGGCGGGGCTTTTGGTCATTCTTACGGCCCTTGGCCCCTTAGGTAGTCTGAACCCGGTGGCTGCTGCGCAGAATCTTACTTATTCCGGCTATGCAGATGCCCTTACCACCCAAACGGTGGATCAGGCTGGAAATGCTCTGCTGGAAGAACTCATAATTGATTCTGCCGAGACATATATATTGGACAAGGCACAGGCTCTGGGAATGGATGTGACCGTGGCGTTGGAAACCAGTCTCCAGGAGGGCTATCCGATTCCCTGGAGCGTGAAGATTACCGGTACAGCCACCGAGACGCAGAAGGGGATGCTGACAGCGTACATTGCGGAGGAATTGGGGGTTCCGGAGGACAGACAGGAGTGGTAAGGCATGTGAAGAAGGACTTTTTGGAGAAACTGACTGCCTGGGGGAAGAAATACCGATACCCGGCACTGATCCTGGTTCTGGGGCTGGTGCTGCTGATGCTGCCCACCGGAGAGAAGGAGACGGAGACGGATTCGGATACCGCCGCCCAAACTGTGGAGCGTTCAGACTTTGAACTGGAGGTCTTTACGGCCCAGACGGAAGAGTTGCTCTCGGGAATCAGCGGGGCGGGGAAGGTGAAGCTGCTGCTGACCCTGGAGACGGATGGGGTGAATACCTATCTTGCCGATGAGACAAGTTATGAGGAGACGGAAAGAAGGGAAACGGAGTCACAGACGGTGCTGGTGAAGCAGGGCAGCGACGAAGCCCCTGTTTCGGTGACCAGAGAATTTCCTGCGTTTCGGGGCGCAGTGGTACTGTGCCAGGGGGGCCAGGACCCCAAGGTGATCCTGGGAATCAAGGAGGCCATTTCCAGCCTGACAGGGCTTGGCATGGATAAGATCACAGTCTTAAAGATGGATTGAAGGAGGACAACATGGAATCAAAGATTTGGAAACGGAACGCAGTGGTGGCGGTGGTGCTGCTGTTTATCTGCGTGGGAGTTTATCTCAACTGGTCCTATAATCAGGATCTGACAGCGCAGGAGACCTCCGGTACGGTGGAGCTGGCAGATACGCTGGATGCGGATCTTTTGGCGGAGGCCAGTCAGGAGACGGATACTGCCGTCGAAAGCGGCGTTACCTCTGTGGATGCAATTACAGACGATGTGGTTATCGTCACCGATGGCATGGATTATGATGCCCTTTTGACGGAGGCAACCACGGATACCACCGTCAGCGACTACTTTGCAACGATTCGGCTAGCACGGCAGGAGGCCAGGGACAGTGCCACAGAGCTGCTGCAGGAGACGATTGCCTATGAGACAGGCGCTGATGAGAATGCCGCTTCTGCCGCATCGTCCCAACTGGAGGAACTGATCTCAACCGCACTGAAGGAGGCGGAGATCGAGGGTCTGGTGATTGCCAAGGGTTATGAGGACTGTGTGGCTTATATGAGCGAAAACGGTATCTCTGTGGCAGTTGCGGCCCCGGAAGAGGGGCTGGAGGCTGATGCAGTGGCACAGATCTGCGATATCGTAACTACCCAGAGTGACTATACCCCCTCGGATTTGAAAATTATTGAGGTCAAGTGATTGTATTTTTCCGAAAATATGTTACAATGTACGAAAGACAGGCGTGTTGCGCCTGAGACAGGAGGCTTTCTATATGAGTGATTCTAAGGATTATCTGGTGCAGCCTGTAGAGAAGGGCACTGTGAATATTTCTGAGGAAGTTGTTGCAGCCATTGCTGCTTTGGCAGTCAGCGAGGTGGAGGGCGTTTATGGCCTTTCCTCCAGCTTTACCGCAGATCTGGCAGAGATGCTGGGCAAGAAGAATTTGTCCCGTGGTGTTAAGCTGACCATTGTGGATTCCGTCGTGACCGTAGAGGCCTATGTGGTGGTTACTTATGGCTACGAGATCCCTGTTGTGGCCAATGCCATCCAGGATAATGTTATGAATGCTGTGGAGTCCATGACCGGCCTGAAGTGCGAAGCTGTCCATGTGGATGTCTGCGGAATTAGCGCGCCCAGAAGCGAGAAGTAATCGAAAAGCAGAAGCAGCGTCCGAAAGGGCGCTGTTTTTCTATGCCCAGGGATATGGAAAATGTAACATTTTTTGCGGAAAGTGCGTCTTGTTATATGACAGCTGTACTTTAAAATGCAAGGATGTGTAAACATGAACCATAGACGAAACCGGGCAGGGAGGATACTTCTGGCAACGGTGTTTATTGTGACGGTGGTGCTACTGCTCACTGTTGTATACGGTGTGTTTTTATGGAGGGATGATCGAAGTGCTGCGGTAGAAACCTTAGAAGAAGCGTCGGAAGTCTATTCCGGAGCGGTATTTTCAAGCGGCTCCCTGCGGCAGGAGGCAGGAGCCTCCCCGACAGTGTATTCGGCCCAGGCCCTTCCGGCGGATGCTTCGGTGATCGTATTGGATCCGGGACACGGACTGGGGGATCCTGGGTGTGAAAGTGCCTTTCTGGAGGGGACAGAGGCCCAGACGGTGCTGGAGATTAGCCTGCTCCTGAAGGAAAGACTGGAGGCTGCCGGATGGATCGTTTATCTTACCCACGATGGGGCGAAATATCCTTCCGCTTCGGAGCTGGAGACTTTGGCAGAGCAATATTCTCTGGACTGTCAAAGGGACAGACTTCTGGAAGATGGATACTACTCGCCCTATGAGCGGACGGTGTATGCCTCGGTGCTGGATGCCATGGAATCCCTTACCCTGTTTTTGTCCCTGCATGTAAACGCGCTGCCGGAGGAACCCCAGGTGAGCCGATGTGAGATTTACTACTGCAGGGAGAATCCCTATCAGGCGGAGCTGGATTCTCTGGCGCTGAGCCTTGCGGGAGCTTTGGGAGAGGGATCGAAAACTGAGGCGTCCGGCTATGACGAGGCGTTTATTACCACGAAGTATGCGACATTTCCCTCACTGCTTATTGAGATGGGATATGCCACGAATCCACAGGACGCGGCAAATCTCGGGGATCCGGCATGGAGAGTAAGCTTTTGCGATACCCTGGTGGAGGAGCTTGATTCCTGGGCCAAAAAGGAATTGGAAATAGGATGAAATATTTGTAAATAATTCGTTTATATTTTTGAAATGAATTTGTAAAAAATGAACTTGCAAAACGAACAAAAAATTAGTTGATTTCAGGCAAAAATACATAGAAAGTGCAAGAAAAACAACGCGGCAATTCAAAGCTCGTTGACATAAGTACCTTGCAGTGATATAATCCCTCCATCTAAAAGAGGTGGAGAGGAGCTGGTGGAGATGAAGGGCGTCCTTGTTGTGTTTCCGGGAGAGAAAACTCGGGGACATATTGCCGGGGTGCTTGAAGAAGCCGGAATCCAGGTAGCCGCAAGCTGCGGAACCGGGATCGAGGCCATCAGTTTGGCAAGAGGTATGAAAAGCGGCATTGTTCTGGCGGGAGAGGGCCTGTGTGATATGACGGCTCAGGACCTGCGGGAGTGCCTGCCCAAGGGCTTTTATATGGTGCTGCTGGCCCAGGAGGAACAGCTTCAGGACTGCGACGGGGAGATCGTCAAAGTGGCGGCTCCGGCTACAGGACAGATGCTGGTGGATGCCATCCGGGGAATTGAGGAGAAGATCGCGGAAAAGATGGCGGCTATCCCCCAGCGTTCTGAGCAGGACAAGGAACTCATTGCCCGAGCCAAACATCAATTGATGGATAGAAATTCCTTCTCAGAGGAGGAGGCCTACCGATATATTCAGAAGGTCAGTATGAATATGGGTTATAAGATGGTCCAGACTGCCCAGGGGATTCTGGAAGGGAGAATTACAGCATAAACTATGAGGCTGTCTCGTTAAGTGTAAAAATAGACCAATTTGGTTGAGTCTCTTTTTCACATAATGAGGCAGTCTCGATCTTTACATTGTGGAAATCCAGTCGAAATAAAGTTGATTTTGCCGTGCACTGTGCTATAATGAAGCGGTTGAGAAGAAAAAGAGGAAGGTATCTGAAATGAAAGAAACGATTAAGGCCGGTGTGGGTTACTGGCGTGCTTTTTCCCTGTCGCTGCTGAAATGGCTGCTGTTTTCTGTGGTGGTAGGCTGCGTGGTAGGTGTCATAGGCGCCGTGTTCCATATGGCCATCGACTATGGCACGGAGCTTCGCGGCGAACATGGCTGGATTCTGTATTTCCTTCCGTTGGCGGGACTGCTGATCGTGTGGCTGTATCATGTCACCGGCATGTCCGACGATAAGGGTACCGAGTATATTATCCGTGCGGCCCGGAACGGTAAGCCCCTGCGGATTCGCACCGCTTTGCTGATCTTTATTTCCACGGTTCTTACCCACCTTACCGGCGGCAGTGCCGGGCGTGAAGGTGCCGCGCTGCAGTTGGGCGGCTCTATTTCTAATACCATCGGACGCTTTGTACATCTGGACGAGAAGGACGAGCGGATCGTCACCATGTGTGGTATGGCGGCAGGCTTTGCCGCCCTGTTTGGTACGCCCTTGGCTGCTGCGGTTATGGCCATGGAGGTGGTCAGCGTGGGCGTAATGTACTACAGTGCCATCGTTCCCTGTATTCTGGCAGCGATTATTGCCCAGACTGTTGCGGGGGCCATCGGTGTGGCACCCACCAGCTATACGGTCTTGGAAGTGCCTGAGGGGACACCGCTGGTAATGCTGCAGGTGGTACTGCTGGGAGTTGTGTGCGCCGTGGTTGCGATCCTGTTCTGCGGCGTTATGCATGCGGGCCCTAAGTTCTATGAAAAAATCACAAAGAATCCTTATGTGAAGGTGTTGCTGGGCGGCGAGATCGTGGTGGTGCTGTCCCTGCTTCTGGGCACGGACTATAATGGTGCCGGTGTGCCTGTGATTGAAAATGCCCTTTTGGGTGTGGCAAGACCCGAAGCATTCCTGCTGAAAATGCTTTTTACTGCCTTGACCCTGGCTGCCGGCTTTAAGGGCGGCGAGATCGTGCCGGCGTTCTTCTGCGGTGCCACCTTCGGCTGTGTATTCGGCGGCCTGATTGGTCTGCCCCCTTCCTTTGCAGCGGCTGCCGGTATGACCGCAGTGTTCTGCGGTGTTACCAACTGCCCCCTGACCGCCATCCTTCTGAGCCTTGAATTGTTTGGCGGAGAAGGACTGGGACTTTATGCCCTGTGCTGTGCCGTGGGCTATATGCTCTCCGGCTATACCAGCCTTTATCACTCCCAGGAGTTTATCCACTCCAAGCTAAAGCTTGTGGAGCTGGGAAAGAAGGAACACTGATCCAAACGGACGCTCTGTTGGGCGTCCGTTTTCTGTCTATCTTTTTGCTGGATTCTGTGGTACACTAAACTCGCAGAATTGTGTGCAGGGGAGATCCCCTGCGGAAATTACACAAATGAGGTTTTATTATGGGAAAAACGTTGGTTTTAGCAGAAAAGCCCTCGGTGGGCCGGGAAATTGCCCGGGTGCTAGGGTGCAATAGAAACGGAAATGGCTGTCTGGAAGGGGACAAGTACATTGTCACTTGGGCACTGGGCCATCTTGTGACCCTGGCGGACCCGGACATTTACGATAAAAAATACGAGAAGTGGGACATGCAGGACCTTCCCATGCTGCCCCAGAATATGAAGCTGGTGGTGATACCGGAATCCCGGAAGCAGTTCAATGCGGTATCCAGCCTGATGAAGCGGGGCGATGTATCCGAGCTGGTCATCGCCACCGATGCCGGACGCGAGGGTGAACTGGTGGCCCGCTGGATTATGATAAAGGCAGGGTGGAAGGGCCCCACTAAGCGATTGTGGATTTCTTCTCAGACAGACAAGGCCATTAAGGATGGCTTTGCCAATCTGAAACCCGCGGCAGATTACGACAATTTGTTCCGTTCTGCCCAGGCCAGAAGCGAAGCGGACTGGCTGGTGGGCCTGAATGTGACAAGAGCATTGACCTGCAAGTACAATGCCCAGCTTTCTGCCGGACGGGTCCAGACCCCCACATTGGCGCTCATTGTAAAGCGGGAAGAGGAAATTAAGAAATTTACCCCCAGAGAATTCTGGGGTGTCAATGCAAAGCTCCAGGGGTTCAATGCCACCTGGCGTGACAGCGGCAAGAATGCTCAGACCTTTGACAAGGAAAAAGCGGAAGCTATTTTGAAGAAGATTCAGGGGCAGCAGGCGGTGCTGACCAAGGTGGAGACCACCTGGAAGCATACGCCCCCTCCGGCGGCCTATGATCTGACGGAATTACAGCGGGACGCCAACAAGAAGTATGCCTATTCCGCAAAGGAGACCCTTTCCCTTATGCAGAGCCTCTATGAGCGGCATAAGCTGCTGACCTATCCCAGAACGGATTCCCGGTATATCTCCGACGATGTGGTTCCTACCCTGCCGGAGCGACTGAGAAGCTGTATGGTGGATGAATACAAGCCTCTGGCCCAGACGATCTATCGGAATAAGCCGCTGAAGACCAAGTACCTTGTAAACAACGCTAAGGTGACGGATCATCACGCCATTATTCCCACAGAGGAACAGCCGGATCTGTACAGCCTTACCGGGCCGGAGCGGAACATCTACGATCTGGTGGTGCGGCGATTCCTGGCGGTGCTGATGGACCCCTATGAGTACGAGGAAGTCAAGCTCACCATGACCATCGGTGGAGAGACCTTCACCGCCAAGAGAAAGCGTGTCCTGAATCAGGGCTGGAAGGCAGCTTATAACAAGTCCTTCTCCCTGGACGAGGAAGAAAGCGACGAACAGGATCAGAACCTGCCGGAGCTGAAGCAGGGGCAGCAGCTCAGTGTACTGTCCGCTGCCCTGAAGCCAGGAAAGACAAGTCCTCCTGCCAGATATACAGAGGCCACCCTGCTCTCGGCTATGGAGCATCCCGCCGGACAGGTCAGCGACAAGAATTTGTCTAAAATTCTGGAGGAGACCTCCGGCCTGGGTACGCCTGCCACACGGGCGGATATTATCGAAAAGCTGTTTTCCACCTTCTATGTGGAGCGGCGGGGCAAGGAACTGGTACCCACCTCCAAGGGCATTCAGCTCATTGACCTTGCCCCGGAGGAACTGCGCTCTGCGGAACTGACTGCACGGTGGGAGGATCAGCTCTCCGCCATTGCCAAGGGGAAGGCCAGAGATACGGAATTTGTGGCGGGAATGCGGAAATATGCCACAGAGCTGGTGACCCAGGTGAAGGCCAGCGATGCCACCTACAAGCATGACAACCAGACCAGAACTCCCTGCCCCGACTGCGGAAAGTACCTCTTGAAGGTGAAGGGCAAGCGGGGCGAGATGCTGGTATGCCCGGATCGGGAATGCGGCTATCGCAGAAGCCTGACCCAGACCACCAACGCCCGGTGCCCTAACTGCCATAAGAAAATGGAGCTTCGGGGCGAAGGGGAGAAGCAGATGTTTGCCTGTGTCTGCGGCTACCGGGAAAAGCTCTCCGATTTCAAAAAGCGCCGCAGCTCTGCAGGAGCGAATAAGCGGGACGTACAGAAATATCTGAAAAATCAGGACACCGGCGGCGGAAACACTGCCATGGCAGCGGCTCTGGCAAAATGGAAGGCCGCACAGGAGGAAAAGAAATGAAACTGATCTCGTGGAATGTGAATGGACTAAGAGCCTGCCTAGGCAAGGGCTTTATGGACTTTTTTAATGCGGAAAACGCAGACTTCTTCTGCCTACAGGAGACAAAGCTCCAGGGGGGACAGGTAGAGTTGGACTTGCCCGGATACTTTCAGTTCTGGAACTATGCTGAGAAGAAGGGCTACTCCGGTACAGCCATCTTTGCCAAAGAGAAGCCCATGAATGTGATTTACGGCGTGGGTGTGCCGGAGCTGGACACCGAGGGCCGGCTTATCACCCTGGAATATCCGGAATACTTTGTGGTGACCTGTTATACCCCCAATGCCCAGGATGGCCTCAAGCGCATTGACCATCGTATGGCCTGGGAGGATGCCTTCCGTGCCTTCCTGATGGAGCTGGATGCGAAGAAGCCCGTTCTGATCTGCGGCGACCTGAATGTGGCGAGAAGTGAGATCGAACTGAAGAATCCTTCCTCCAATCGGGGCAATGCGGGCTTTTCCGACCAGGAGCGGGAGAAGATCGCCGTGCTGCTGGACAGTGGCTTCACCGATTCCTTCCGACATCTGTATCCCGATGTGACCGGGGCCTACAGTTGGTGGAGCTACCGGTTCAATGCCCGGAAGAACAACGCGGGATGGCGCATCGACTATTGGCTGACCTCTGACCGGGTACAGGATAAGATTCAGGATTCTGTGATCCGAAGTGATATCTATGGGTCCGATCATTGCCCGGTGACTTTGGAGATTGATCTGTAACGGGATGGCATAGTGAGAGGCGGGTGTGGCCTCCGGCGACCAATATATCATAATCTCCATGAAATAATGAACTGTTCCCGAAATTGCAGCGCAATTTCGGGACTTTTCTACTTTTAGGTGAAAAAGTGCTAAATTTTTGGTAAATTTTTAGGTAACTTTTTCGTTGACAAAATAAAAAAAGAGTGTATAATTCTAGACTGTAACGTGTTAAAGTGTTTAAATGGATTTAAACACAATTTGGAGGTTCGAATTATGAAAATGAAAAAACTTCTCGCACTGCTTCTGGCTCTTGCAATGCTGGTAGCCATGACCGCCTGTGGTTCCGAGGCCGCTTCTTCCGCTGCTGAGTCCACCGCCGCTGCTTCCGAGGCTGCTCCTGCCGAAGAGGCCGTTGCTGAAACCTATAACATCGGCATTTGCCAGTTGGTCCAGCATGATGCTCTGGACGCTGCAACCCAGGGCTTTAAGGATGCTCTGACTGAAAAGCTGGGCGACAGTGTCACTTTTGACGAGCAGAATGCTTCCGGCGATTCCGCCAACTGCTCCACTATCGTTAACGGCTTCCTGTCCAGCAACGTGGATCTGATCATGGCCAACGCAACTGCTCCCCTCCAAGCTGCAGCCGCTGCCACCGCTGACATCCCCGTTCTGGGTACTTCCGTAACCGACTATGCGACCGCTCTTGAGATCGAGAACTGGACCGGCACCGTTGGCTCCAACGTTTCCGGCACCTCTGACCTGGCTCCCCTGGATCAGCAGGCTGCCATGATCAAGGAACTGTTCCCCGATGCCAAGAAGGTTGGCCTGCTGTACTGCTCCGCAGAGCCCAACTCCGTGTACCAGTGTGATGTCATCGAAGGCTATCTGACCGCCGATGGCTACGAAGTCGAACGCTTCGCATTCACCGACACCAACGATGTTGCTTCCGTGACCCAGTCCGCATGCGACGCTTCCGATGTCATTTACATCCCCACTGATAACACCGCAGCTTCCAACACCGAGGCCATTGCCAACGTGGTCCTGCCCGCAGGCGTTCCTGTTGTGGCCGGTGAGGAAGGCATCTGCTCCGGCTGCGGCGTTGCTACCCTGTCCATTAGCTACTACGATCTGGGCTATGCTACCGGTCAGATGGCTTATGAGATTCTTGCAAACGGCGCGGATGTAAAGAGCATGCCTGTTGAGTTTGCTGCCAACGTCACCAAGAAGTATAACGCTGCTAACTGCGAGACCCTGGGCATTACTCCTCCCGAGGGCTACGAGGCCATCGCAACTGAGTAATTCTTAAGCGAATTCCGCAGCGGAAAAGGAAAACCTTTTCCGCTGCCTTTCGCTATTTCTTAAGCAAAACATAGAACTGAAACTTTGGAGGTAATTCCTATGGACTTTATTATGTCCCTGCTGAATTCCATGCCCGGTGCCATTGCCCAGGGCATGATTTGGGGCATTATGGCCATCGGCGTCTATATCACCTATCGTATTCTGGATGTGGCTGACCTGACGGTGGATGGTTCTCTTGCCACCGGCGGCGCTGTCTGCGTCCTTCTGACCATTAACGGTGTACCTACATGGATCGCGATCATCGCTGCCATCGTTGCCGGTATGCTGGCCGGTTTTGTGACCGGACTGCTCCACACTGCCTGCGGCATTCCTGCTATTCTGGCCGGTATTCTGACCCAGCTTGCCCTGTACTCTGTCAATCTGCGGATCATGGGCTGGGGCACCGGCGGCGGTAAGGCAAACCTGCCGGTCAGCGTGGATAAGTATAACCTGTTGGTTTCCGCACGCTATGTCCGAGAACTGAGTTTGGAGAATCCGCTGATCGCTCTGGCGATTTTCTGTGTGGTGGTCATTGCGCTGCTTTACTGGTTCTTCGGTACGGAAATGGGCTGCTCCCTCCGTGCTACCGGCGCAAATCAGAACATGTCTCGTGCTCAGGGTATCAATACCAATGTGACCAAGGTTTTGGGACTGATGATCTCCAACGGCCTTGTGGCTCTGGCAGGTGCCCTGCTTTCCCAGTATCAGGGCTTTGCCGATATCAACATGGGCCGTGGTGCCATCGTGATCGGCCTGGCTGCTGTGATTATCGGCGAGGTTATTTTTAGCAAGGTCTTTGTGAACTTTGCGTTGAAGCTGCTGGCCGCTGTGTTTGGCGCAATTATCTATTACATTGTCATTCAGTTCGTGCTGCGTTTGGGTCTATCTACCGATGACCTGAAGCTGCTCACTGCTGTGGTGGTGGCTGTGTTCCTAGCGGTGCCCTATTGGAAGAGCACACATTTCGCAGGGCACAGTAAGGTGAAGAAGGGAGGAGACTGATATGCTGAAGATTGAAAATGTCGTCAAGGTCTTTAATCCCGGCACCGTAAATGAAAAGGTTGCCCTGAACGGTGTTAGCCTGCATCTGAAGGACGGCGACTTCTGTACTGTCATCGGCGGCAACGGCGCCGGTAAGTCCACTATGCTCAACGCGGTGGCAGGTGTCTTCTCCGTGGACGAGGGCACAATCACCATTGATGGCGTGGATGTTACCAAGTTGCCGGAGCATAAGCGGGCCAAGTACATCGGACGTGTGTTCCAGGATCCCATGACCGGTACCGCCGCCACGATGCAGATCGAGGAAAATCTGGCCCTGGCAAAGCGCCGTGGTCAAAAGCGTACCCTTCGCAGCGGTATCACCAAGGCCGAACGTGAAGAATATAGGGAACTGCTGAAAATTCTGGACCTGGGCCTGGAGGAACGTCTGACGTCTAAGGTTGGTCTGCTCTCCGGCGGACAGCGTCAGGCCCTTACATTACTGATGGCCAGCCTGGTTAAGCCAAAGCTTCTGCTGCTGGACGAGCATACCGCCGCTCTGGACCCCAAGACTGCAGCCAAGGTGCTGGAGGCCAC
>CAZEPQ010000050.1:0-12350 GCA_964514175.1 uncultured Oscillospiraceae bacterium | reverse complement strand
AGGGGATCGCCCTTGGCGTCGTCCTTCAGCGTGGTCTCCACATAGCCACCTTCCAAGGCAGTGCCGTCGGCAATGTAGTCGCCATAACGGCGGATAAAGCTGCCGGTCGCCTTTAGACGGCAGATGACCTCCAGGCCATGGCCAAAGACCTTGGCGGGAAGGACTTCCATGGTGGCATCCTCCACATTGGCGCTGACGTAGTGGGTCTTAACGCCCTTTTCCTTCAGAATCTCAAAGAAGTGGATGGAAGTCTCCAGATTTGCACGGCCGATGCCTTCGATGGTGAGACCAACACTGTTCTCGCCGGGATCAAAGACACCATCCTTACCGGTGCAGTCATCCTTAAACTTCAGCAGTACATTTCCGTTTTCCAGTTCATAAACGTTCTTCGTCTTGCCTTCGTATAATTTTTTCATTTTTTGACCTCCATTTATTCACTTGTCAAGATCATTTCCGTTGACATTTTAACACAAAAGACCGCATCTGAAAATATGTATTTTTCACAAATCGTATGTAAAAAATCTATCCTGATTTTAGTAACACAAGCAGTTGCCTCCTGTATCCCCAGCAGAAGCCTTTTCTCCCCGTCGAAGGTTCACTCAGAAAAATGTTCGTCTTTCAGAACCATCTTCCATGTTTATGCCCAAATTTCACCGCATTTTTGTACAAAATTTTACAATAATCCCATTCTCAACATTGACATAAAACGCCCCTGTTTTTATAATATATATGAGAGAAAAAGAGGAGAATTGAACAATGAAGAAAAAACATCTTGTTTTTTACGCCATTTTACGGCCACTGGTAATCGTTTTCCTGTGGCTGCGCTTTGGCTACCGCTATCAGCGGCCAAAAGATCTGCCTGAGAACTATATCGTTCTGTCCAATCACTGTACAGACTACGATCCCCTGCTGTTGGGGGCCAGTTTTCCCAGGCAGATGTATTTTGTCGCCAGCGAACACCTTTCCCGCTGGAAGGTATTCCCGCTCATTGATTTCGCATTTGCCCCCATTCTTCGGTACAAGGGCACTGTGGCTTCCTCCACCGTGATGCAGACCCTGAAACGGGTCAAGAACGGTGCGAATGTCTGCATTTTCGCAGAGGGCGCCCGTTGCTGGGACGGCATCACCGCCCCCATTCTCCCCTCCACCGGAAAGCTGGTAAAGAGCGCAAAATGCGGCCTTGTCACCTTCAAGCTCACAGGCGGTTATTTTGTCAGTCCCAACTGGAGCTACAAAAATCTCCGCCGTGGTCCCCTGTATGGCGCCCCTGTGAATGTCTATACCAAGGAAGAGGTTGCCTCCATGTCCGTGGATGAGATCAACGAGATCATCAAGCGTGATCTCTACGAGGATGCCTACGAACGCCAGCTAAAGGCCCCCAAACGCTATAAGGGTAAAAATCTGGCGAAAAATATGGAAAACCTGATTTTCCTCTGTCCCAAGTGCCAAAAAATCGACGCCCTTCGTTCCGAAGGAAACACCGTCACCTGTGCCGACTGCGGTCACAGCTTCCACATCGACGAATACGGTATGCTGGATAACGTTCCCTACAAAACCGTACGCGATCTGGCTGCATGGCAAAAGACCGTGGTAGAAGAAGACGTGGAGAAATCCGCCGTCTATACTGCCCGCTCCGGCACCCTGTCCCAAATCAGCAAGCAGCAGGAAACCGTCGTGGCCCGGGGCCCCATCGCCCTGTCCGAGACAAACCTGACCTGCGGCGATGTGGAGCTGAGTCTGAAGGATATTTCAGACATGGCCATCCACGGAAGGGACGCTCTGGTGTTTGCCGTAGGACGTACATACTACGAGCTGGTGCCCGATGAAGGCTATAACGCACTGAAGTTTATGCTGCTGTTCCACGGCTACAAAAATAAACTTGCAAACGTACAGACAGGAGGATAAATTATGGATTTTTCTGCATCGAATACGACCCTTTGGCAGCCGATTATTCAATTTGGCATTGTGTGCGCCCTGCTGCTTTTTGCCAACTTTTTAAAGCGTAAGATTCCCATTGTCCGCAAGAGCCTGATGCCCACCGCCGTTTTGGCAGGCTTCATTATGCTGATCCTGCGCTGGACCGGCATTCTCCCCTCGGACACAGAATTTATGGAAAAGCTGACTTATCACGCTCTGGCGCTGGGCTTTATCGCCATGGGACTCCGCATTCCCACAAAGACAAGCTCCTCCGGCGCCATGGTGGGCAGCAAAAGCGGTGCCCTGATCGTCAGCACCTATCTGGTTCAGGCCATCGTTGGTCTTGTCATTTCCCTGGCTCTGGCCTATACCATTATGCCTGATTTCTTCAAGGCCAGCGGCATTCTCCTTCCCATGGCCTATGGTCAGGGACCCGGACAGGCCAACAACGTAGGCTCTACCTACGAGGCCCTGGGCTTTACAGGTGGCCGTTCCTTCGGTCTGTCCCTGGCCGCTGCCGGCTATCTTTGTGCCTGCATCGTGGGTGTCATTTTCCTAAACATTTATAGCAAAAAGGGCCTTGTAAACCGCACCGGCAACGACGATACGGAAACCACCTGCATCACCGTTGAAACCTTCCAGGATCAGGGCGAGATCCCCATTGCAGAGTCCATTGACCGTTTCAGCGTCCAGTTTGCCCTGGTCTTTATGCTCTATCTGCTGACCTATCTGGTCACCTGGGGCATCACCGCCGGACTTGGGGCCATTGCCCCCGGCGTTGCCGCCACAGTCTCCACCCTGCTCTGGGGCTTTAACTTCATCATTGGCTCCGCTGTTGCCATGGGCTGCCGTGTTCTGTTCGGCAAGCTCCGTTCCGCAAAGGTTATGACCCGGCAGTATCAGAACAACTATCTGCTCAGCCGTATTTCCGGCGTGGCCTTCGACCTGATGATCGTGGCAGGCATTGCCAGCATCAATCTGGAGGACCTTTCCGGCTACTATCTGCCCTTCATTCTTATGTCCATCGCCGGCGGCATCGTCACCTTCTACTACCTCAAGTATATGTGTGACAAGCTTTATCCCGGCTATTCCTACGAGGGCTTCTTCTCCATGTACGGCATGCTTACCGGCACCATTTCCTCCGGCGTTCTTCTGCTCCGTGAGATCGATCAGGATCTGGAAACCCCCGCCGCCAACAACCTGGTCACCGGCAGCTCCTTCGGCATCATCTTCGGCGCCCCTGTTCTGCTGCTGGTCAGTCTGGCCGCCAAATCAGACCTGATGGTTTGGGTCACGCTGGGCCTGGTGGTCATTTACCTTGTTCTCCTGCTGCTGTTTATGTTCAAGGCAGGAAAGAAAAAGAAATCCTGAATATGCTTAACTGCCCACCAAATTTCGGTGGGCAGTGTTTTTTATAGCGCCAGACGCATTTCCAGTTCCCCATGTTCCATTTCTCCGGTGGGTCGGAATCCCAGCTTATAATAGACATGCTCCGCAATGGCATTGTCCGGGGCATAGGTCAAATACAGGGCCTGATATCTTCCTGACGTCTTCGCCAAATCGATCAACAGCCTGATGGCAGCAGAACCAAAGCCCTGATTTGTATGTTCCTGCGGGAACATGATGCGCCAAAGCAGCAGCTTCTTCTCCTCCACATCCTCCTCCAACAGCATAAATCCCACCGGCATATCATCGTTATAAATCGCGAAGGGAAACACATCCTCATTATCCCGATAAAGCCACGCCTGCGCCAAAGATACCGCGTTGGATGCAACGTAATTTTCCCCTTCAGGCCGCTTCATGCTAATGATTACATCAAAATTCTCTTCCGTGATTTTCCTGAAATTGACCATTTACCTATCTCCAAACAACGAAAACATTTCCTGCATATATGTCTGGGGCACAAAATCCCCTTCCTCTGCCATTTTCAAAATTTTCTCCGGGTCAGCATACCGCACATCGCAGGTCTCCCCCTCCTGCAGGACTACATCTTTCAGGTCAAAGTCCTGCCGGAACAGCCACACATCGCAAACATAGTTGTCTCCCCAGCGTTCCATGACGATCTCCCCCTTTTCGGGGTCCAGTGTCAGGCCGGTTTCCTCCTGTACCTCCCGCATGGCGGCGGTGAGGCTGTCATCCCCGGCAAGGGCAGAGCCGCCGGTGCTTTCCCACATATTCGGAAAGCCCTTGTTGGGACTGCGCTTTGTAATCAGGAACTGTCCCCGGCTGCTGAGCATCCACACATGGACGCACAGATGGTAGTCTCCGGGCTGCATGGGGTCCCCACGCCGGTGGATACGGCCCGTGGGTTGGCGGTTTTCATCATAAATGTCCCACAGCTCTCCCGCTCCGTTCTGCATACAGCGCCATTTTTGAACCTCAAAGAACAGTTTGGGCTGGATGGCGGGGTATGTCAAATTCTCAGGCAGCTTGTGGGCAAAATCAATTTCAGCAATCTCCGAGTCCCCAGGCAAAGGCCCCAATTCCGAAATTTCGGCATAAAACAGCATACCATAGTCCGAAAAGCTGTATACAGCCACAGGTTCAAGCTTCGCTTTGACTGCGCCTGTTTCTTCCCACAGCTCCCGCCGTGCTGTCTCTTCAATGGTTTCTCCCGGTTCTCTGTGTCCACCGGGGATTTCCCAGGTATTCCGCAGTTTATGGCGGCAGAATACCCATTTACCCCGGTAGCTTGCCACGATCACTGCATATTTTAATAGTTCATCATTCACTTCTGAGGGCAGATAAAACTTAACTTCCGGCATAACGATCTCCATTACAACACTTTTTTCATCCAGAACGGTGCATACTCTACATAGCCATGTTTGGGATAGAAATGATGAGATTCAAAGTATTCTTTCCCACCCAGATGGACATGTATGGCCTTTATTCCTTGACTTTTCACATATTCTTCCGCTGCGTACAGCAATTCTGTTCCAATTCCCCGGCGTTTGAGATTACATTTCACATACAGGCGCTGGAGCTTAACTTCCTCAGGACTGTTATACGCATGGTAGCCGATACATCCAATGACCCGCTCATGCTCGTCCATTGCCAACCAGAACATTTCACCATGATTAAGATAGTGTGTCTGAATGTCCAGCAACTCTTCATTGAGACGTGGCACACGTCCCAGTGCATTTTTTGCTTCCAAGATCATAAAAATCATGTCATCACGGTATTTTTCTTCATAGGGGATGATCTTCATATTTATCTTTCCTCTTTCTGATTCCATGTAACAAGTTCACAAACATGCTCGCCCCCTCCCTTTCACAAGGGAGGCTCTCGGCGCTACAGCGCCGCTACTGCCCTTTAGAGCTTCCGAACAGGATGCCGGATCACCGTTTTCAGCTTTTCGGGCGCTGTCTTCCGGGCGTCGCTGAGATAGATCTCATGGTGATAACGCTGGGGCGTAATATCCACAACATAGCCCTCTTTGGCGGCAAACTCGTGCATCAGCGCCACCGTGGCAGGCTCGTCGTCATAGAGCCCCAGGTGCATACACTGAACGCAAAGGCCTTCGTGATAGGTGAAGAATTCTGCCTTGGAGAAATCCGTTTTCTTCTTTTGGGTGGCTTCTTCCACAGCCCAATCGAATTCTTCCTTTGTGACAAACTCCGGCAGTCGAATCAGGGATATCCACTGAAATTCGTCCTTGTGGCTGTAATCCACCCCGGCTTTTCCCTCCTGCCACCAGAAGCCCTCCAGCGGCGGCACCACATAGTCAAAGTACCCCTCAATGCGGTGGTCGCCCTTTTTACTCATTTTGATGGTATAGGCAAGGCCGTAAAGCAGCCCCATGGCAGCCTGATACTCCCCGCCCTCCTGATTGGGGTCACCCTTGCCCCGCACTGAAATAAAATTCATGGCAGGGACCTCCACAATGGAAGGTTTGTTCTTGGGCATATAGAATTCCTTGTATTCTTTCTTATAATCAAAGGCCATAATAGCACCTCCTACATGTCACTAAGATTTTACCATGATTCACACCAAATAGAAATATCCCCCCGGTATAATTTCGCCTTGTTTTTTCCGTCCCAATGCATTAAACTTATAGCATCATACGCTGTTTTCAGCAGAACGGAGCAGTTTATGTCCAAAATTGTCATCATCGGCGGCGGCGCTTCGGGTATGGCAGCCGCCATTCAGGCCGCAAAGGACCCGGATCATCAAGTCATTCTGATGGAGCGCCAGAACCGGGTAGGAAAGAAGCTTATGGCCACCGGAAATGGCCGCTGCAATCTTACCAATACCGACGCCGCACCTGAAAACTATCACGGCACGGATCCGGATTTTGTCCGCCCTGTTCTCACAAAATATCCACCTGAGAAGGTGCTGGAATTCTTCTCTGAGTTGGGCCTGATGACCACTGAGGAATACGGCGGTCGGGTCTACCCCATCAGCAGCCACGCCGCCAGCGTGCTGGATGTGCTTCGGCAGGGGCTGGAGAAAGAAAATATCCGCCTGCTGACCGACGCCTCTGCCGATTACATCCGTCTGGAAAAGGACGGCTTTGAAGTTACCTGGGGCAGCGAAAAAATCTATGCCGACAAGGTGATCGTGGCCTGCGGCGGCTGTGCCGGAAGTAAGATCGGCGGCGTCATGGACGGCTATCACCTGCTCAAGCTTATGGGCCACAGCCGGACCGCCCTGTATCCTGCCCTGACTCAGATCCGCACCAATCCTGAGTACCCCAAAGCCATGAAGGGCATCAAGGTGGACGGCGCCCTGACCATTTCCAGGGGCAAGGAGATTCTGGGCCAGACCTCCGGCGACATTCTGTTCACCGAAAGCGGCATTTCCGGCACCGCAGTATTCGAGCTTTCCCGCATCGCCGCTTCCGAAGGAGACGGCCTCACGGTGACCGTAGATCTTTTCCCCAACATTAAGGAAAACGACCTGTATCAGCACTTAAAGCGGCGCTTATCCGCCCTGCCGGAGAAGGAAGCCGCTTCCCTGCTCACCGGCACCGTCCAAAGCCGGGTGGGACAGACCCTTTGCAAATACGCCAAGATAAACGGCTCCGCCCCCTGCTTATCCCTTCGGGACAGAGACCTGCGGAATCTCAGCAAGGCCGCCAAGCACCTCTCCCTCCCCGTCACCGGGGTATCCGGGTTTGAAAACGCCCAGGTGACCCACGGCGGTATGAAAACCGATGAATTTGACCCTGCCACCCTGGAAAGCCGCCTTGTCCCCGGCCTGTTTGCCTGCGGCGAGGTGCTGGATGTGGACGGAGACTGCGGCGGCTATAATCTGCAATGGGCCTGGGCCAGCGGTCTGACTGCGGGCCTGCTGGGAACCTGATTCACACCACGACAGTACCGTCGCTGTTTAGTTTCAGTTCCAGATAGCTGTTTCCCTGTTCCTCCACATAGTGGTACAGCAGCAACACTTCCTCCGCCGGAACCCGCTGCCCAACCTTCCAAGGAAATCTCAGGGTGTCCCCTTTTCTTAGTCCCGCCGGATACCGTATACCACCCAATGTGCCGCCGGGAAACCGCTGCCAGCCTTGTTTCTTTTCTTCCAGCCTGCCCCGAAGCAGCTTCCCCTTGGGAAGACGGCCGGTGGGCATACTGGCCCGCAGCACCATCTTCCCCTGCTCCGGCACCGGAATACCCAAGGGGCACTCCCCGCCCTCAAACACGGCATAGACCTTCGTAACATCCTTGGTATTCACTTCCCCATAAAACCGGGTGTAGAGCCCCTGCCGTTCCCAACGGAGGATCCCCGCCTTTTCCTCCCGGTCAAAAATCTCACACTGCATAAAAAGACACCTCCGCAAAAAACTATGCGAAGGTGTCTCTTTTTATCCTCTTAGGCCAAAGCTCACCGCAATGGCATCGTCCACACGGTTCATCATTTCCTCATCCAGATGGCCCATGTGTTCTTTCAGACGCTTCTTGTCGATGGTCCGAACCTGCTCCAACAGTACCACAGAATTCTTCGTCAGCCCCACCGTGGGGCCCACCAGTTCAATATGGGTGGGAAGCCGAGCTTTGTTCATCTGTGATGTAATGGCAGCCGCAATGACGGTGGGAGAGTGCTTGTTGCCCATATTATTCTGGACGATCAGCACCGGTCTCGTGCCGCCTTGTTCGCTGCCCACCACAGGGCTCAAATCCGCGTAAAAGATATCTCCTCTTCTGACACTGCTATCCATAATCGTTCACTCCGTAAAAAATGTTCTGCGTTACAAGGCCTATGTAACGCTGCATTTCTATTTTTTCCAGAGGGCGGAAGAAATATTCAGGAGCTCCTATGTTAGCTTATGCTTCTTTTGTCGAATGGTGCAAATCAGAGCATCACGGAGACCATGGTGATGATAATGGTGACGCTGATGATAATGGAAATGGAGTTGATGGCGCTGGACAGCCCCACATCCTCCCCCAGTTCCGCCGTAAAGGCCGGGGCCGAGGTGCAGAAGGGCGCAAACACCAGAATGGCCATGGTCTGACGGATCTCCAGAGAGAACCCGGTACAGTAATACAGCACCAGCGCCAGCACCGTGGCAACGCTGTAGCGAATCAGCATGTATTTTACAATGTAACGGATATGGGCCCGATCCGCCTCCAGCTTAAAGCCCACGCCGATCATAAACATAGCCATAAAGGGGGCCGCGTTTGCAATGGTCTGGGCCAGGGAGGCCACAGGGCCGGGAAGGGAAATATTCAGCAGGCACAGGGCCAGCATAATGAGATAAGTACAGAAGGGCACGGATTTCAGCAGGGTTTTCAGCACCCGCTTCACGGAAAAACGGGAGCCATCCTTAATGAGAGAGGCCACGCCGTAGGCGCCCCCCAGACACACCACCGCATTTCCCGTATCAAACAGGCTGGTCACGATAACGCCGGTGCTGCCCATAAAGCTCTGGACAAAGGGCAAGGTAAAATTTCCGATGTTATAGCCCGGAAGATTCAAAACATCATAGGCCTTTTCCGCTCTGCCTTTTCTCAGGTTCATCAGGAAGCCAATGAGCATATAGATAAAGCCGCCGCCAAAGCCCAACAGGATGATAGACAGCATACTCAGGTCGATCGAACTGCCATTAAAGCTGACAATGATGGCCGCAGGCAGGGTGATTTTCAGGACAACGGTGGAAATGACAGAAAAATCCTCTTCCTTAAACCAGCCGACCCTGCGAAGGAAATATCCCAAAAGAATGATTGCAACAAAACACCCGGCGCGGGTCAGTATTTCCTGCATGTTGATTCTCCTCTTTTCGCAAACATACTGCATACCGCTCTATTTTAGGTTACGGATATGGGAAAGTCAAGGAAGGAATTGGACAAATTCTCGGTCAGTGCAGATGAAAAAATCCTCCCATTTTACGAAAATGAGAGGATTCAAAGTTTATGGATTTAAGCTTCCTTGGTCTGCTCCAGAGCCTTGGCAAGCTGATCGGGACATGATGTACTCTTCATGCCGCAGGTGATGCCCTTCATGCGGGAGATGGCCTCATCCACATCCATACCATCCACCAGAGCAGAAACGCCCTTACCGTTGCCGTTGCAGCCGCCGTTGAACTTTACGTTCTTGACCTTGCCCTCTTCAACGCTGAAGTTGATGGTTCTGGCACATACGCCTTTGGTCTTGTATTCATAATCCATTGAAGTTTCCTCCTTTGTTTTTCTGTATCATATCATATTTTTCGCCCTGAATCAATATTCCACCAGATCCGCAGCCGCAATATCCGCGTACTCCATCAGCGCCTCCGGGGAAAGCACCATCTGAAGTCCCCTGGCGCCTCCGGACACGGCGATCTCGTCATAGAGCACCGCCGTCTCGTCCATGAAGGTGGGATATTTTTTCTTCATTCCCACAGGGCTGCATCCGCCCCGGATATAGCCCGTCAGCCCCAGCAGTTCCTTCATGTGGATCATCTCCACCTTTTTGTCCCCCGCCGCCTGGGCCGCCTTTTTCAGATCCAGCGTACAGCTTACGGGGATACAGAACACCAGAATGCCCTTTTTCTCCCCTCTTGCCACCAGAGTCTTAAAGACCTGATCCGGGTCCATGCCGGTGACGGCCGCCACATGCTGACCGCCCAGGTCGCTTTCGTCATACTCGTACTCCACAGCCCGGTAGGGGATCTTTGCCGCGTCCATCAGCCGCAGGGCGTTGGTCTTGGTCATGAATCTCCCTCCCAATCCAGATAGAAGAGGCTGTTGGCCCGATTCTTCAGGTCCGCCAAATTGTTGTACTGTAGCTTCCGATAATCGGCAATTTCAGTTTCCAGGGGATTTGCCTCGTCTGCCTGGAAGAAGTTTCCCTCGGCATCCCGGCACCCCATGGCAGTGATCACAGGCAGCTCCATGTACAGGTTCGCCAAATACTTGTTGTACTCCGTCATTTCCATGCCGGATACCTGCATTAAAAGGGTACTGAGATAGTTCATGCTGATCTCGTCGATCCAACCTGTGGGAATATCGTAGTTGGCCCAGAGGACAAAGCGGGTAATATACCGCTTCTGCTGGGTCTCATCATCCATCTCACTGATGGACTGGCCCATGACCTCGGAGTAAAACCCGTTTTCGATATAGGGCTGATGATCTCCGAAGAGCAGGATAATGGTGGGTTCCTCCTGGGCTTCAAAGTAGGTCACCAGATCCTCAAAGGCCTCGTCCGTGGCCTTGATCAGAGAAAGATACTGGTTTGTCTTGGGGTATTCCTTGGATGTGGAGGTCAACTCCACCTTCTGACGGAAGTTGCTGTACTCCGTATCGTAGCTGGAGTGGGACTGCATGGTGACGTTGAACACATAGAAGGGCTCGTCTCCCTTGTTTTCATACATGTCAATCAGCGTCTCAAAGTCATAAGCATCGGACACAAACCGCCGCAGAAGGATGTCCTCCCCTGGGAAGGCCTCCCGCAGAAGCCGTTTATAGGTGTTGAAGCTGTAGCCCGAGGATACATATTCGTCGATCAGTTCCCGTCCGAACATATCCTCCGTGGTGATGAAATCCCGGAATCCCATATACTCATACACCGCAATTCGGTTCCAACTGGACTCAAAATAGGGATGGAAGGCGTCTGCCGTATAGCCATGGCGCAGCAGGGTGGATGTGAGTCCCGGCTGCTCCCCCTTTACATAGAGCTGGTAGGCATTGCTACCGGCGGGCAGGAATGCCATGGTGTTTCCGGTGAGGAATTCAAACTCTGTGTTGGAGGTGCCGGTGCCAATGGTGGAAACATACGCATTTCCCTGAATGGACTGGTCCTTTAATCTGTTGATAAAGGGCATATAGTCGATGTTTGTCTCAAAATCACCCACCACAGACAGGTCGGAAAAGGCCTCGTCCATAATGACGATGATATTGGGGGTGATACCCTGCTGCCCCGCCGTCTCCACGTACACAGCGGCGGCAGCCTCCTCCTGGCTTGCCCCCTGGCGGATCAGGGCCGTCTCCAAAATGTGGGGCACACCACCCTCAATGGTCTCCTCCACAATGGTTTCCACCTCGTCGGCATCGTAGCCCGCAGGCTCCGACAGAAACAGATACTTGGTATTGAGGGTAAATTCCAGCACAGCGCCATGGTTTTCATAGCCTCTGGTCTGGTTGAAGAAGTCCGGTTTCAGTCCATAATCCGCCACGGTATCGGTAAAGTAAAACACATACGCAAAGCCGCACACCACGATCAGGCTCAAGGCTCTGGGGATCAGCCGCAACCAAAGCCGGACCCGGGGCATTTTCAGTCTGGAGGCCAGGGCCATCACAAGCACCGTCAGGGCAATGGCAAATACCATCTCATAGCCAACGGCATAGGTATATCCCGCCGCCACATTTCCGGCGGTACGGATGGCAGCAAAGTCCATGGGCACCAGCGGGCCACCCTTGAACTCCTTGACATACATATTGGCAATGCCAAAAATCAGCAAAATGGGGCTTACCGTCAGCACGGAGATCCGCATACTGCCGCTGAGGGCAAAGGCCAGCAGATAAAACAGCAGATAGACCACATAGTTGGCCAGCAGATCCTCCCAACCAGAGAGAAATTCCGTGATAAAGTTTCCGTTGAGCCGTTCCACCGCCACCATCATCACAAGGGGTACGGCGGCAAACAGCAGGAACATATAGATTCCCCGGAGCCAGGTAGGCCTATCCCAGCGCAGGGCAATGGCAGGAATACAGATCAGTCCGCTCCCCAGCGCTGCCAGGAGCATCACATTGCCCCATTCCTCCAGGACCGTAAAGGTTTCGTATTTATATACCACAAACAGCAGCAGCGCAAAGGAAACAAGGGCCGCCATTCTTGCGGATTTTTTCGTGCAGGACATATCTGAAAACACTCCCGTGTGGATTTTCGTTCGCATGGGGTATATTATATCAGTTTTTCACAGGAAAGTACATGCTGTCATAAAAATTTCACAAACCGGAAAAGGGCACGTTGCAAAATAGCGCAAAATAAAAAAGGTCTCCAGTTAGCCCTAAAAA
>CAZEPQ010000049.1:0-12501 GCA_964514175.1 uncultured Oscillospiraceae bacterium | reverse complement strand
CTGTTCCGTTTGTGTACGCTTTCGCTATTCGTATTTTTTCTTCCACTTGGATTTCTTTTTTTAACATAGAAATACCCCCATAGGAAACAGTTTGTTTTTTCACTGTCTCTTATGGGGGTAGCATATCATTCCTTCGGCGGGGTCAACTGTTCTAAATTTAAATTACAGCTTCACTGCTGCGTAGAATGCCTCACGGGTAGCCCACTCGGCAGTTCTTGCGCGGACGCAGTCGCCCACTTCCACGCACTCGGCGTCCTCGATCATCATGAAGGAATCGGCCAGAGCGCTCTTGGAGCGCATGCCGGAAGCCAGGATGATGGTATCGCCGGTAACGGTCTGCTCGTTACCCTCAGCGTCGATGTAGGTAACAGCGCCAGGAGCCACGGACTTACACTTGGCGGAGGTCAGCTCGGTGAACATACCCTTCTCAGCCTCGTCCTGCAGCAGCACCATCATTTCAGCACGGCAGGTGGGGGAAGCATCGGGAGCCAGCTTGGACTGCATCTCCACGATGGAGACCTTGATGCCCTTCTCGCACAGGTGCAGAGCGGTCTCGCAGCCAACCTGACCGCCGCCGATGATAACGACGGACTTGCCCAGAGTCTCTTCCTTGCCGTAGACGGAGGTTGCCACAACGCCGTTCTCAATGCCGGGCAGGGGCAGGATCAGGGGCTCAGCGCCCACAGCGATGATCACTGCATCGTAGTTGCCCTGGAGCATCTCGGGGGTAGCCTCGGTGCCGAGCATGAGACGGATGTTCTGCTTCTTGACCTGGTATGCCAGGTAGTCCTTGTAGGAACGGAGGGGGTACTTGAAGGAAACATAATCGGAGAAGCTCAGAGCGCCGCCCAGATGATCTTCCTTTTCGTACAGGGTGACCTCATGGCCACGCTTTGCTGCGGTGATGGCAGCGTACATGCCGGCAGGGCCGCCGCCGACCACTGCAACCTTCTTTGCCTTTGCAGGCAGCTCTGCCTCGATCTTGGCAATGTGGTTCTCCAGGCCAACCTTGGGGTTGACGGTGCAACCGAACTGATGTCCGAACACAGCGGTGTCGTGGCAGCGCATGCACTTGACGCAGGGAACCACGTCGTCCTCGTTGCCTGCCATGGCCTTGTTCATCATGTCGGGGTCAGCGATAAAGGCACGGGCGATGGCAACAAAGTCACACTTGCCCTCTGCCAGAGCTTCCTCAGCCTCAGCCATGGTGCCGAAGCCAGAAACAGCAGTGATGGGCACATGGATACGGCCGGACTTCTTGAACTCCTCAGCAACCCAGACGTTGGGATGGGGAGGCAGATGGCCGCAGGGATGGGTCCAGGTGTTCCAGCGAACGGGGGTCAGCATGCCGGCAGAGACCTGCAGCACGTCGATCTTGTCCTGGAGGATCTCACCAATACGAATGCCCTCTTCCACGTCGATGCCGCCGGGCTCATACTCTGTGCCGGACATACGGACCTCGATGGTGAGCTTCTTGCCGCACTTTGCACGGACAGCGTCCAGAATCTCGCAGATGTAGCGGCAGCGGTTCTCGGTGGAGCCACCGTACTCGTCGGTACGATGGTTGGTCAGGGGAGACAGGAACTGAGCCAGAGGCACAGAATGGCCAAAGTGGAACAGCACGCCATCAAAGCCGCACTCTACCAGAGCGGCACATGCGTCGGCGATGTCATTCTTGGTCTGCTCCATGACTTCCTTGGTGACTTCAATACCAATGGGGGGAGAGCCCATGATACGGCCGCCTGCGGAGCAGGTGTAGATGCCGGGGAAGAAGCCAATGACCTCCATGCCGGCCTTTGCGCCGTGGAGATGGATACGCTCAGCCAGATGGGCCAGCTTATGCTTGTGGTTGTACTGACGGATGTCCCAACATGCATGCTCGCCGTCGTCCTTAATGTCGCAGTACTTCAGGCCTGCGCAATAGACCATTGCTACGCCGGCCTTGGCACGCTGCTCGAAGAACTCGATGGCATCCTCAGTGGGGTGCAGCTCACCGGAGCTGGTGGAATGGATCGTGGAAGGAGCCACGATGATACGGTTACGGTACAGGTTGCCATTTACACGGATGGGCGCTGTAACGTGGGGATAATGCTTGTTCATGTATGAATCACCTCATATATTTTTCGAATAGTATCCCGATATTATTATAAAGGACTTCCCGGGCATGTCAATGCGGAAACCCAAATTGACAGGGTTGGTTTGTGCGGTTTTGGGACGTTTTGTTGCGGATTTTTTCATATCGCCCCGAAGAAGCCGTTTTTTATCACGGAATTCCTACTGTTTTGATTGATTTTCTCTTGCAGTGAAGTATAATGGAGTAGTGTGGGAAAGCGCCTGATGCCCTGTTCCGGCGGTAGGTTCCCCCGTAAAATCATAAACTTTCTCCCCTGGAAAGGAGTCTTCATATGCAGAATTTTACCATCCTGGACGGTGCCATGGGTACCATGCTCCAGGCCGCGGGACTTCCTCTGGGCGCACTGCCGGAGGTCTGGAATCTGACCCAGCCAGAGGTGGTTGCCCGGATCCAGCAGCAGTATGTGGATGCCGGTTCCCGGGTCCTTTACACCAACACATTCGGCGCAAACCGACATAAGCTTTTCGGCTCCGGCTACAGCGTCTCTGAGATCGTGGCCGGAGGCGTAACGGCAGCCAGAATGGCCGCCGGGGACAAGGATGTTCAGGTAGCCCTGGATATCGGCCCTATCGGTCAGCTTTTGGCGCCTCTGGGAAATCTGACCTTTGACGAGGCCTACGATATTTTCCGTGAAATGGTGGTAGCCGGCGAAGCGGCCGGGGCCGACCTGGTGATCTTCGAGACCATGAGCGATTTGATGGAGGTTAAGGCTGCCGTTCTGGCCGCAAAGGAACATACCCGGCTCCCCATTTGGGTCACCATGACCTTTGAGCAGTCCGGGCGGACCTTCGTGGGCGCTACAGTTCCCGCCATGGCCCTGACTCTGACCGGTCTGGGGGTGGACGCTCTGGGCTTTAACTGCTCCCTGGGCCCCAAGGAGCTGCTTCCCATGGTGGAGGAACTGACCCACTGGACCCATCTTCCCATTATCCTGAAGCCCAACGCCGGACTTCCCGACCCGGCCACGGGCGAATACAACATCACGCCCCGAGAATTTGCGGAGGCCATGGCTCCCGCGCTGGAAATGGGCGTTACCATCTTCGGCGGCTGCTGCGGCACCAGGCCGGACTTTATCGCCACCCTGGCCGAATACCTCAGCACCGCGGTCCCAGGCCGGCGCATCGCCCCGGACCGCCACGGCGTCTGCTCTGCCACCAACGTTGTCACCCTGGACGGGGTTCGGGTCATCGGTGAGCGCATCAACCCCACAGGCAAAAAGCGGTTCCAGCAGGCCCTCCGGGAGGAGGATCTGGGCTACATTCTGGAAAAGTGCCTGGAGCAGCAGGACGCGGGGGCGGACATTCTGGACGTAAACGTGGGCCTTCCCGGCATTGACGAGGCCCGTACCATGGAAAATGTGGTACGGGAGCTTCAGTCCGTCATCGATCTTCCCTTACAGATCGATGCCACCGATCCGGCTGTCATTGAAGCAGGCCTTCGGACCTACAACGGCAAGGCCATCGTAAACTCCGTCAATGGAGAGCCAGAGGTGCTGGAGGCTATTTTGCCCCTGTGCAAAAAGTACGGCGCCGCCGTGGTGGGCCTGTGCATGGACCAAAACGGCATCCCCCAGACTGCCCAGGGCCGCATCGAAGTGGCTCAGCGAATTCTGGATGCCGCCCTTTCCTATGGCATCCCCAGGGAAGACATTTATCTGGACTGCCTGACCCTGACGGTATCCGCCCAACCGGAGCAGGCCCGGGAAACCTTGGAGGCCGTGCGGTATGTAACAAAGGAGCTTGGCCTCCACACTGTTCTGGGCGTCAGCAATATCTCCTTCGGCCTGCCTGCCCGGGAGCATGTCACCGTCAGCTTCCTGACCCAGGCCATGTACGCTGGACTGGATCTGCCCATCGTAAACCCCAACCAGAAAGCCATTATGGATGCCATTGCCGCCTTCCGGGTTCTGTCCGGGGAGGACCAAGGCAGCACCGCCTATATCGCCCGATTTGCCGACGCCCCCATGGTCTCCGCTGCCCAGCCGGGAAAAGAGATGGATATCCGCACCGCCGTGCTGCGGGGCCTGAAGGAGGAAACCGCCCAGCTCACAAAAAAGGCCCTTGAAACCATGTCGGAGTTGGACGTGGTAAACGAAATGCTGATCCCGGCACTGGATTTGGTGGGCGAACAGTATGAAAAGCAGAAAATATTCCTGCCCCAGCTCATTTCTGCCGCCAACGCCGCCTGCGAGGGCTTCGACATCATCAAATCTGCCATTGCGGACAAGGGGCAAGGCTCTGTCAGCAAGGGAAAGATCCTCCTTGCCACCGTCCAGGGAGATATTCACGACATTGGCAAAAACATTGTGAAGGTTGTTTTGGAAAACTACGGCTTTACCGTTCTGGATCTGGGCCGGGATGTTCCCATAGAAACGGTGGTGGATACCGCCATCCGGGAAAATGTGTCCCTGGTAGGCCTGTCTGCCTTGATGACCACCACCCTGGAAAGCATGAAAAACACCATTGCCGCCCTGCGGGAAAGCGGCCACGTCTGCAAGATCATGGTGGGCGGCGCCGTTCTGACCCCGGAGTACGCCATGGAGATCGGCGCGGATTACTATGCCAAGGACGCAAAGCAGAGCGCCGACATTGCAAAAGAAGTCTTCGGAATCGGGTGAGGGATCAACAATGAGTTTACATAATTACTTAGAGAGCAACATTCTGCTCTTTGACGGCGCCATGGGCACCTATCTGCCGGGCAAGGACCGTCGGCTAGGCTCAGGCTGCGAAAAGGCCAATCTGGAAGCCCCGGAGCTGGTTTCCCAGATCCACAGGGAGTATTTGGCCGCGGGCTGCACCGCCATTAAGACCAATACCTTCAACGCAAACCGGGTCACCCTGGGGGAAGAGACTTGCAAGCAGGTCCTTGCCGCGGGCTGGGCCCTGGCAGCGGAGGCCGCCGGGAACGCCTTTGTCTTTGCGGATATTGGCCCCATCTGTCTGGATGGCCCGGGGGACCTGTTTGAAGAATACCGCTTTGTGATCGACCAATTCCTCAGTCTGGGGGCAGAAAACTTCCTCTTTGAGACCCACAGCCGGAATACAGCCCTCTCCGAAATCGCAGGATACATCAAGGAAAAGTGCCCCAGCGCCTTTATTATCGTATCCTTCGCCGCCCTGCCGGACGGCTTCACCCGGGACGGTCTGCCCTGCGGAGATCTGATTTCAAAAATGGAAAGGGACCCCAACGTTGATGCCCTGGGCCTGAACTGTGTCACCAGCGCAAAGCACATGACCGACCTAGTGGCGGCCCTTGGCCCGGTGGAAAAGCCCCTGTCCATAATGCCCAACGCAGGCTATCCCACGGTGCAGAAGGACCGCACGGTCTACGACGGCGCCCCCGACTACTTTGCCTCCCAGCTTGTCCGTCTGGCTGCTTTGGGCGCAAAGATCCTGGGCGGCTGCTGCGGCACCACCCCGGAACATCTGGCCTCCGCCACCAAAGCCCTGGCCTCCGGCGAATTTAAGACCATCACCCTGACAGAAAAACCGAAAAAGGCAGAAAAAGCCGAGGAAAATCCCTTCTGGGAAGCCCTATGCGACGAAAATCAGAAGCCCTTTGCCGTAGAACTGGATCCCCCCGAGGGCACGGATGTAACAAAATTTATACGGGGTTCCAAGGAGCTCCATGAAAACGGCGCGGCCATCATCACCATTGCCGACTGCCCCATTGCACGGGCCAGAATGGATTCCTCTCTGCTCTCCTGCAAGCTCCGCCGGGAGCTGGGCATTCAGGCTCTGCCCCACATGACCTGCCGTGACCGAAATCTTAACGCCACCAAGGCCCTGCTACTGGGGCTGTGCGCCGAGGACGTCCACAATGTGCTGGTGGTCACCGGTGACCCCATCCCCACCGCCAGCCGTGACGAGGTAAAAAGCGTCTACAACTTCAATTCCCGTATGCTGGCTCGGTACATCACCGGTTTGGGCGAGACCACCCTGCCCACCCCCTTCCGGGTTTTCGGCGCATTGAATCTGAACGCCCGGAACTTCCATGTGCAATTGGATCTGGCAAAGCAGAAGGAAGAAAACGGGATTTGCGGTTTCCTGACCCAACCCGTACTGACGGAGGCAGCCCTGGAAAACCTGAAACTGGCCCGTCAGACTCTTTCCGGCAAAATTCTGGGCGGCATTATCCCCGTGGTGAGCCAGCGGAACGCCCTGTTTATGAACTCCGAGGTCTCCGGCATCACCGTGGATGAGAAAATTGTGGAAATGTACGGGGGCCTGGACCGGGAGGAAGGGGAATCCTTGGCAGTGAAGATCTCCGCTGCCGTTGCAAAGGAGATTGCCCCCTATGTGGACGGCTTCTATCTTATGACCCCCTTTGGCCGTACTGGTCTGATGGTCAGGATCATGCAGGCCATTCGGGAAACTACATAAAGGCCAACGGAGTTGGCTCATTCTCTGTAGTATCTAAAGCACAGAAAATGAGCCAACCCCGGTTTTATCTCCCCTCCGCCGGATTCCCCATTTCCCGCTGAAAAACCTGAAAACACAAGGAATTTTCCCCCTTGTCAGCATCTTGTAGTTTTTGCATATGTGTGGTATAATTATATATTGATAATTCCAAAAAACCATATTTATTTTTGTTTTTTCGTCCAAGGAAAGGGGGCTTGGTCCATGGATTTTAAGCTTGTTTCTGATTTTCAGCCCTCCGGTGATCAACCGGAAGCCATCGACGCCCTGGTTACGGGCCTGCAAAACGGCCTGGATGAACAGGTGCTTCTGGGCGTTACCGGTTCCGGTAAAACCTTTACCATGGCCAATATTATCGCCAAGATGAATAAGCCCACCCTGGTTTTGGCCCATAACAAGACCCTGGCAGCCCAGCTTTGCTCCGAGTTTAAGGAGTTTTTCCCGGAAAACGCCGTGGAATACTTCGTTTCCTACTACGACTACTATCAGCCTGAGGCCTACATCGCCCACACGGACACCTACATCGAAAAGGACTCCGCCACCAACGATGAGATCGACCGTCTAAGAAACTCCGCCACCGCATCCCTCTTGGAGCGGCGGGACGTGATCGTGGTATCCTCTGTCAGTTGTATCTACGGTTTGGGCGATCCTGAGGACTATAAATCCATGGTGGTCTCTGTCCGTCAGGGCCAGGTTTGGGAACGGGACAGCCTGCTTCGCAGCCTGATCGACATTCGCTACGAGCGGAATGACATCAATTTTATCCGAAACACCTTCCGGGTCCGTGGCGACACCGTAGAGGTCTTCCCGGCGGGCTGGACCAATCGAGCCATCCGCATTGAGTTCTTTGGTGATGAAGTTGATCGTATTTCCGAGTTTAATCCCCTGACGGGAGCGGTGGAACGGGGCCTTACCCACTGCGCCATCTATCCCGCCAGCCACTACGTCACCACCAGGGAAAAGATGCAGCGGGCTACCAAGGAGATCGAGCAGGAGATGATGGATCGGGAGGTCTGGTTCCGGGAGCACGAGAAGCTTCTGGAGGCCCAGCGCATCCATCAGAGAACCATGTACGACATCGAAATGATGAACGAACTGGGCTTCTGCAGCGGCATCGAAAACTACTCCCGGGTCATCAGCGGACGGCCTGCGGGCTCTCCCCCCATGACCCTGATGGATTATTTCCCCGACGACTTTTTGCTGTTCGTGGACGAGAGCCATGTGACCCTGCCTCAGGTCAGGGCCATGTACAACGGCGACAGAGCCAGAAAAACCGCCTTGGTGGAGTATGGTTTCCGTCTCCCCTCTGCCTACGACAACCGCCCTCTGAAATTCGAGGAATTTCAGAAAAAAACAAATCAGGTCATCTATGTTTCCGCCACGCCAGCGGAATACGAGCTGAGCCGTGCCGGGCAGGTGGCGGAGCAGCTCATCCGCCCCACGGGCCTGCTGGACCCGGTGGTGGAGGTTCGCCCTGTGGAGGGCCAGATCGATGACCTGATCGGCGAGATCAACACCCTCGCCGCCCACAATTACCGTACACTGGTCACCACCCTCACCAAGAAAATGGCGGAGGATCTCACCGACTATCTGACAAAGTCCGGCATTCGGGTCCGCTACATGCACTCCGATGTAGACACCATGGAGCGTCAGGAGATCATCCGGGATCTGCGTATGCAGAAATTTGACGTCTTGGTGGGCATCAACCTGCTCCGGGAAGGACTGGACCTGCCGGAGGTAGCTTTGGTGGCCATTTTGGATGCGGACAAGGAGGGCTTCCTCCGCAGTCCCACCAGCCTGATCCAGACCATTGGCCGTGCCGCCCGTAATGCCGACGGCAAGGTCATCATGTACGCCGACCGCATCACCGCCGCCATGGACTATGCCATCAAGGAAACAGAACGCCGGAGAACTCTCCAGCAGGCCTACAACGAGAAAAACGGCATTATCCCCAAAACCATCATTAAGTCCATTCGGGAACTCATTGAAATATCCCGGACTGTGGACGTGGAGCGTGACGGGCGGAAGCTCACCAAGAACGAACGTGAGGCGGAGATAAATCGTCTGGAAAAGGAAATGCGGAAGGCCGCAAAGATGATGGAGTTCGAATATGCCGCAGTTCTGCGGGATCAGATCATTCAGCTTCGCGGCCAATCTTAATTAGGAAGGAAACAAACCTATGGACAACCAGTTCAAGACCCCGGAAGAAAGAAAGGCAGAGCGCCTGAAGCTCGCCAAGCGGCAGCGGACCATCCGAACCGCCGCCATCTTGCTTGCCATTCTGCTGAGTCTGATCTCTCTGATCCAGAGCTGCAGCACCAGAAAGGCCATTGAGGATCTTGCTGCCCAGCTCGCAGCGAAAAAGGCCGCTCAGGCAGCCCAGCTTCTGGAGGCAGAGGCCGAGACTGAGGAAATCCCTCTGGACGTTTCTGCCGCGCCTGACCCGGTCAGCGGAGATAATACCATCACCCTAAGTTTTGTGGGTGACTGCATTCTTGCCAGCTACGAAGGCTGTGAAGACGCCTTTCCTTTCGAGCGTTGCTATGAGCTCAATGGTGCATCCTATTTTTTTGAGAACGTCAAATCGATCTTTGAGGGGGACGATTTGACGATTGCCAATCTGGAATGTTCCCTGGCCACCTCCACCAACCGTGTGGAAAAGTCCAGAACCTTTCAGGGCGACCCCTCCTATGTTGAGATACTGACCTCCGGCGGCATCGATGCTGTGAACATTGCCAACGACCATGCCCACGACTACGGTGACGAGGGACATGTGGACACTCTGGCAAATCTGGACAACGCCGATATTTTCCGTTTCGGCAACGGCTACACAAAAATTCTGGAAGCCGATGGCATCCAGGTGGGCTTTTTAGGCGTGGATGAGACGGACCTGGGTTCTTCCGGCGCACTGGAAGCCCTGAATGAGGACATCCAGTCTCTGCGGGACGACGGCGCACAGATCATCATTGCCTCCTTCCACTGGGGCGAAGAGGGCGCCTCTGCCCCGGATGACGCCACTGTGTCTCTGGCCCATGCCGCAGTTGATGCCGGAGCCGATCTGGTCATCGGTCATCATGCCGGCATTTTGCAGGGCATTGAATGCTATCAGGGAAAATACATATGCTATTCTCTGGGGTCCTTCCTCTATGGTGCGGAAACCAGCGTCAAGGATATGGATACCATGATCTTTCAGGTGGAGCTTTCTCTGAACAAGGATACCGTGACCACTGAGAATTACTACATCATCCCCTGCTCTGTGGCCAGCACTGCCACCAACGATTACTGTCCCACACCTCTCACAGGTGACGAGGCCCAGCGGGTGCTGGACAAGGTCTACGCCCTCAGTGGAGAACTGGACGGTGGCATCGTGCAGGAAGCGGAGTAACCCAAAGCCGCTCTTATGGCGGCTTTCTCCAACGAAAACAGGAGCTGAAGAATATGCAGGATAAAATCGTCGTCAAAGGCGCACGGGAAAACAACTTAAAAAATGTCACACTGACTATCCCCCGGGACAAGCTGGTGGTTTTCACCGGACTCTCCGGCTCCGGCAAGTCCTCACTGGCCTTTGACACCATCTATGCCGAAGGCCAAAGGCGGTATGTGGAGTCCCTGTCCTCCTATGCGCGGCAGTTCCTGGGCCAGATGGACAAGCCCGACGTGGACGCCATTGAGGGCCTCTCCCCCGCCATTTCCATCGACCAGAAAACCACCTCCCGAAACCCCCGCTCCACCGTGGGCACCGTAACGGAGATCTATGACTATCTCCGTCTGCTGTGGGCCCGGGTGGGTGTGCCGCACTGCCCAAAATGCGGCAAGGAGATCCGCCGTCAGAGCGTGGATCAAATCGTGGATCATGTCATGGCCCTGGAGGAAGGCACCCGCTTTCAGGTTCTTTCCCCCGTGATCCGGGGCAAAAAGGGCGAGCATCAGAAGGTGTTCGCCGATGCCAAGAAAAGTGGCTTCGTCCGTGTCCGGGTGGACGGCATCAACTATGATCTGTCTGAGGAAATTACTCTGGCAAAAAACAAAAAGCACAACATTGAGATCGTGGTGGACCGGCTCATTATGAAGCCGGACATTCTACGGCGTCTGACGGACTCCATCGAGACCGCCCTGAGCCTTTCCGACGGGCTGGTCATCATCCATCTGATCCGTGAGGAACAGGAGCTTTCCTTCTCCCAGAACTACGCCTGCGAGGACTGCGGCATTTCCATGCCCGAGCTGGAACCCCGCATGTTCTCTTTCAACAATCCCTACGGTGCCTGCCCCACGTGCAGCGGCTTGGGCTATCAGCTCAAGGTGGACCCGGATCTTATTATGCCCAACCGAAGCCTCTCCATTTTGGAGGGCGGCATTATTGCCACAGGCTGGGGCAATGCCAAAAATGACACCATCAGCCGCATGTACTACGAGGCTCTGGGCCGGAAGTATCACTTCTCCCTGGACACCCCTCTTGAAAAGATGTCTGATGCCGCCATTGATGCCCTGCTATACGGCACAAAGGGAGAAAAACTAAAGCTCCAATATGAGCGGGGCAACGGTCGGGGCACCCTGGAACAGGCCTTCGAGGGCATTGTCAACAATTTGTCCCGCCGCTACCGGGAAACCCAGTCCGATGCCATGCGCCGGGAGCTGGAGGAGTGCATGAGCGATCATCCCTGCCCAGACTGCCACGGTGATCGGCTGAGCCCCATTGTTCTGGCAGTCACCGTGGGCGATCTGAACATCATGGACTTCTGCAAGCTGTCTGTCAACGAGGAGCTGGACTTCATCGAGCATTTGGAGCTTCAGGGTTCCGAAAAAGTCATTGCGGATCAGATTCTGCGGGAGATCAAATCCCGGCTGAACTTCCTGAAGAGCGTAGGTCTGGAATACCTGACCCTGAGCCGCACTGCGGGCACCCTGTCCGGCGGCGAGAGCCAGCGGATCCGTCTGGCTACCCAGATTGGTTCCTCTCTGATGGGCGTCCTCTATATTCTGGACGAGCCCTCCATCGGCCTCCATCAGCGGGACAACGGCAAGCTTCTGGGCACCCTTCGTGAAATGGTGAATCTGGGCAACACCCTGATCGTGGTGGAGCACGACGAGGACACCATGCGGGCAGCGGACTACATTGTAGACGTTGGCCCCGGCGCCGGCATTCACGGCGGCGAGATCGTGACAGCGGGTTCTCTACAGGATATCATGGACTGCAAGCAGTCCATTACCGGGCAGTATCTCTCCGGGGTGAAAAAAGTGCCCATTCCCGCAAAGCGCAGAAAGGGCAACGGCAAGGAACTGAAATTCTATGGCTGTGCCGAAAATAATCTAAAGCACATTGACGTTTCCATTCCCTTGGGAACCCTGACGGTGGTTACCGGCGTTTCCGGCTCCGGCAAGTCCTCCCTGGTGAATGAGATCATCTATAAAAAGCTGGCAGCGGAACTGAACCGCAGCCGGACCAAATGCGGCACCCATGACCGCAGCGAAGGTATCAAACTGCTGGACAAGGTCATCGGCATCGACCAGAGCCCCATCGGGCGCACCCCCCGTTCCAATCCTGCTACCTATACGGGCCTGTTTGGAGACATTCGTGATCTGTTCGCCTCCACTGCCGAGGCCAAGGCCAAGGGCTACGGCGCCGGTCGATTCTCCTTCAATGTGAAGGGCGGCCGCTGTGAGGCCTGCCAAGGCGACGGCCTGGTGAAGATCGAAATGCACTTCCTGCCGGACATTTACGTTCCCTGTGACGTGTGTAAAGGCAAGCGGTACAACCGTGAGACGCTGGAGGTCACCTACAAGGGAAAATCCATTGCGGATGTATTGGGCATGACCGCAGACGAAGCCCTGGAATTCTTTGAAAATCTGCCCCGAATTCGCCGAAAGGTGGAAGCCATGTGTCAAGTGGGCCTGGGCTATATCAAGCTGGGCCAATCCTCCACCACCCTGTCCGGCGGCGAAGCTCAGAGA
>CAZEPQ010000048.1:0-13109 GCA_964514175.1 uncultured Oscillospiraceae bacterium | reverse complement strand
ATGGACGGCGACCTGGACAAGTTCATCAACAGCTATCTGACCTGCGCCGCCACCGGCACCTGGGTCCAGAAATGATTTCCCTGCGGTTCGCGATCCCGGCGGATGCCCCTGCCCTACTGGAGATCTACCGTCCCTATGTAGAAAATACCTCCATCTCCTTTGAGACGGAGGTGCCCTCTGTGGATGAGTTTGCGGAACGCATTCGGGAGTATTCCTCCTTCTACCCCTATCTGGTGGCAGAAGTGGAAGGAACCCCTGTTGGCTATGCCTACGCCCATGCCTTTCACGAACGGAAGGCCTATAGCTGGACTGTGGAGACCTCCATCTATGTGGACAAAACAGCACGAGGCAGCCATGTGGGTAAATGTCTCTACGGCGCTTTACTGCCCCTTCTGAAGGCCCAGGGCATCGTGAACGCCTGTGCCGTTGTGACCATTCCCAACGAGCCAAGCCTTCGCTTTCATGCATCCTTTGGGTTTGAGAGCGGAAACCTGCTGCCCGCCTTTGGATACAAACAGAATTCCTGGCACGGTGTGGCTTATCTGTACCGCACCCTATGCAGCCACGCTTCAGATCCCCGGCCTCCCATTTCTGTCTGGGAGCTTCCGTCGGAAACTGTAAAAAATCTGCTGAAAACATCAATTTGCCCTTGAAAATCAGCGATAAGCGTGATATTATATATCGTACGAATGCAATAAAGACCTATTTCGGCTGCCGTATGCCGTAAAACGGCAATTGGAGGAGTAAATTATGCTTAGAACCATTCTCACTGTGATTCAGGTTATCTGTGCACTGATCCTGATCTGCGTTGTTATGCTTCAGTCCGGCAAGAACGCTGGCCTTTCCGGTGCCATCGCCGGTGCTGCTGACAGCTTCCTGTCCAAGAACAAGGCTTCTTCCTGGGACGCAAAGCTGTCCCGTTCCACCAAGTGGATCGCCCTTGCTTTCATGGTCCTGACCCTGGTGCTGTCCCTGATTCCCGTCGCTTAATTTGAGAATGCCACGCCCGGAACCGTCGGTTCCGGGCCTTTTCTTTACCCCGGATAGGTTTCGATCTCCACCCCGGTGTAATACCACTTCAAAATTTCATCATAGCTGCTGCCGGCCTCCGCCATGGCCTGGGCGCCATATTGGCTCAGACCCACCCGATGACCGTAGCCCTGAACGGAAAAGGTCACACAATCAGACTGTATCTCCATACCAAACCGGGTAGAACGGAGACCAAAAAGACTTCGCATTTCAGTGCCCGTAAAGGTCTTTCCCCCGATGGTGATGGTATCCACGCCGCCCCCTTCGGTGTATGTGACGGTGGATACACTGGGCTCCGTGATCCCCAGGTCGGAAAGAAACTGCTCCATCTCCACCGTGACAGCGCTTTCATAGCCGGAGGCCCCTTCCTCCCCGGGACTTGCCACACTCACAAGATAGGGCACCTGCCCACCCCACACCGCCTGAGCGGACTCCGTTTTTCCCCCGGAGCAGGAAAAATAGGTGGCTGCGATCAGCGCTCCATCATAGGTCAAAACCTGCCCGTCAGTCTCCTCCACCGCCTGACGCAGCTTATTAAGGTAGACTTCCCAATTCTCTCCCCACTTTTCCTGAGCCGTATCCGGGGAGGTATATGCCTGACATACTGCCGGATCATCAGAAAGGGTCCCCCCGCCTTTCAGCCGCCGCAGGGTATAGGTCCGGGCTGCCACCGTCTGGGCCTTTAGCGCCTCCAGCGCAAAGGATGCGGGCATCTCTCCCATTAGCACCCCCACCAAATACTGGTTCAGGGGCATTTCCATAGGCTCTCCACCGACCTCCACAGTGACGGAAATGGCGGCATCCACCGCCTCACTTTCATTTTCATGGATGATGATTTCCTGAATGGTCCTCTGAGTTGTTTCCAAACCTTCCTCCACAGCGGAAAGCTCTTCCACTGTGTTTTCTTCCACAATTGCAGCCGGTTCGGAACTCATCCCCAGGAGAATGCAGGGCAGCAGCACCGCCGCTGCCGATGCCAGAAAGCCAGTAATGATCCTTGATCTCATATGTGTTACCCCCAAATTTGCAAGTAAAATATTTCTTGATTCATTTTTTAAATTATAACCTCTTTGTGCAGATTTTAAAATTCACCGCTTTTTCCTGCTGAATTCCCCCCCATTTTTCAGCAATTACCACGATTGACTCATATCCGGTTATCTGGTATCATATGATATAAATAACGCAAAATGACCCTACGGAGGTGCAATCATTGACCAATCAAACTTCATCTTCACTTGCCCTCATCAACAATCTATGTGCAAAGCTCCAAAACAGTACCATCTTTGATGTGACTGCCAAGGATTACAGCAATATTAAGCGAGGCCTCCGCAACGCCGACGGCACCGGTGTCATGGCAGGCTGCACCAAGATCGGTTCCGTCCAGGGCTACGCCATCATCGACGGCGAGAAAACCCCCATGGAAGGCCGCCTGATCTACCGGGGCTACGATGTCAACCAACTCATTTCCGGTTTTACCAGCGAGAAGCGCTTCGGCTTTGAGGAAGTGGCTTACCTGCTGCTTTTCGGCACCCTCCCCACCCCGGAGGAATACGACGCCTTCCGTCAGCTTCTTTGCGACAATATGGATCTGCCTGACGGATTCACTGAGGATATGATTTTGAAGGCTCCCAGCAGCAACATTATGAACAAGCTGGCCCGTTCCGCCCTGGTGCTCTACTCCTACGATGACAACCCCGATGCCATCGACCTGCCCAACATGCTGCGCCAGTCCATCCAGATCATTGCCCAATTCCCCATGATCGTGGCCCACGCCTATGCCGCAAAAGTCCACTATTTCGACAAGGGTTCCCTGGTGCTGCACTGGCCCGTTCCCGGTTATTCCATTGCAGAGAACTTTCTGCATTGCATCCGCCCCGACTCCAAGTTCACAGAGGAAGAGGCACGGCTGTTGGATCTTTGTCTGGTGCTTCACGCCGAACACGGCGGCGGTAACAACTCTGCCTTTACCTGCCGTGTTCTTTCGTCCTCCGGTACGGACACCTATTCTGCCATTGCTGCCGCCGTGGGCAGTCTGAAGGGCCCCAAGCACGGTGGCGCCAACCAGCGGGTCTCCGCCATGTTTGACGAGATCAAAGCCAACGTGAAGGACTGGGAGGACGATGACGAGATCAGCGCATACCTGGAAAAGATTCTGCGAAAGGAAGCCGGCGACGGCTCCGGCCTCATTTACGGCATGGGTCATGCGATTTACACCAATTCCGACCCCAGAGCCATGCTCCTAAAGCGCTCCGCCCGTTCCCTGGCCTCCAAGACCGGATATCTGCCGGAGCTGGAACTGCTGGAATCCATTGAGCGGCTCAGTCCGGAGGTATTCGCCCGTGTCACCGGCTCTGACAAGGTCATGTGTGCCAATGTGGACTTCTACTCCGGCCTGGTTTACAGGATGCTGAATATCCCCGAGGAGCTGTTTACCCCCCTGTTTGCCATTGCCCGCGTCACCGGCTGGTGCGCTCACCGCATCGAGGAAGTTATGACTGGCGGCCGCATCATTCGCCCCGCCTACAAGTCCCTGACCCAGCGCAAGACCTATGTACCCATGGCAAAGCGATAAACCTCAGTTTCAAAGCCCGAAAACCGTCCTGTTTTCGGGCTTTTTTTCTTTGTCTCCCAGTGGATTTCTCAAATAATCAACAAATGATATCTCAAGGTATGTTTTCGGTACTTTCCTGAGGAAATTTTTCTTGTTAAGATATGTTTATCTTCAAAAAAGGAGGAACATACATGAAAAAGATCACACGCATCCTTGCTCTGCTGATGGCAGTTGCCATGGTTCTTGGCCTGGCAGCCTGTGGCAGCACTGCAGAAGGCAGTGCCGAGACCGCAGCAGAGAGCAGTGCTGCGGAAGTAGTCTCCGCTGCTGTTGAGGAAGAACCCGCAGTGGAAGAAGAGCCCGCTGCCGAAGAACCTGCCCAGGCGCCTTCCGCTGTGGAAGAATCCGTGGTAGAAGAACCCGAAAAGCCAGCAATCGTCATCGAATATCCCCTCTTTGACGAGCTGAAGACCTACACCATCTGGCTGGGCACAGCTCCCGACCTGACCGAGGTCGTCTACAACATGGACGAGTTCGTCATCTTCCGTGAGCTCCAGAAAATCACCAACGTTGGCTGGGAGGCCACTATGGTGTCCTTCATGGCAGAGTCCGAGCAGTTCCAGCTGATGCTGGCCGGCGGAGACTACACTGACGTTGTGGTCAAGGCCATTGACAACTACACCGGTACCGTGGACCAGGCTATCGAGGAAGAATTCCTCATCGACCTGAAGCCCTACATCGCCGACAACATGCCCAACCTCACCGCCATTTTTGAGAAGTACCCCGAACTGCCTAAGCAGTTGAGCTCTGACGAAGGCGCCATCGCCGCCTTCCCCAAGCTCTATAAGGAGCCCAGCGACATCTCCTCCGGCGGCATGATCCGTGCTGACTGGCTGGAGGATCTGGGTCTCGAGAACCCCAAGACCTTTGACGAGCTGTACAATGTCCTGAACGTCTTCAAAACCGAGAAGGGTGCCTCCAAGCCTCTGTACATCGCTGCCCCCACCGGCGTTCAGAGTGAGATTATCAGCGGCTACAACATCTCCAGCGGCTTCTATCAGGTGGACGGCGAAATCCGCTTTGGTGCCATCCAGCCTGAGTTCAAGGAATACCTGACCATGATGAACCAGTGGTATTCCGAGGGTCTGGTGGACGATTCCTTCATCAGCAACATTTACGAGAGCATGATGGACCTGAGCCCTGCCCTCAACGGCTCCTGCGGCGTCTGGTACGGCACCGCTGCTCAGCGTATCACTGAGATCGTTTCCGGTGCTGTTGACACCAACATCAAGGTCACCGGCATCACCACCGTCACCAAGGACGGTTCTCAGGCCCACGTTGGTGAGGAAGGCAGCCTCTTTGACTCCCAGATGTGGTCCGTTACCCCCGTCTGCGAGGATCCTGAGATCATCTGCCAGTACATCGACTATGTCTACTCCGAGGAAGGCACTCTGCTGGCCAACTACGGCGTAGAGGGCGAGACCTTCACCTATGTGGACGGCGTGCCCACACTCACCGATCTGGTTCTCAACAACGAGACCTATTCCTACGGCGCAGCCATGAACATCTTCGTCTGTGACCGTATGACTCCCGCAGCCTTCGTCATCGACGAGGACAGAGTCCGCGCTGACTACATTGAAGATCAGATCAACGCCATCGAAATCTGGAACGAAAGCAACGACGGCCTGTATAACATGCCCAAGGCCGGTGTGAACCTGACCATCGACGAGTCCGAGGACTACAACACCATGTACTCCGACATCGAGACCTACATGGACGAGAACATCGTCAAGTTTGTGGTTGGCGACAAGGATCTTGCTGAATTCGACACCTTCGTTGACACCCTCATCGAAATGGGCATTGATGACTGCACCGCCATCTATCAGGCCGCTTACGACCGCTACATGGCAAACTGATCCCAATTCCCTTAAGATCACAGTATAATGTCCGCGGCCTCCCACAAGGGGAGGCCGCATTTTGTATCTACATCAAAAATTACACAGCACATCACCGCACTACTGTGTAACATACGGATGAAAAAGGTCACGGAAAGTCAGTTGTTCCAACCTGAATATTATGATATAATAACAAAGTATTATCCTGGCTGTTTTACAGCCAGCCGGATATTGGACCTACAACAAGGAGGTAATCAGTATGAACGAAAAAATCATTGCCGCTGGCCAGGAAGTTGTCATTGCTGCTTCTGAGGCTCTGGAGAAGCTGGTCATCGGCGAAGGCGCAAAGGTCGTCGCACCCGAAAATCAGCGTGTCATTCTCACCGTAGACGGTGTTCAGAAGGATCTGGATCCCGGCACCTACACCGGTGATGTTAAGCTCTCTGTCATTGACGGTGTCATCGTGGACTATGAGACCCATGGCTCCGTGGATCACTACTGCATGGCAAACGCCGTTTCCTTCGAGAATGGCAAGTATGCCGAAAATCAGTCCGTTACCGCAGCAGTCAACGCTGACTGCGAGATCAAGGACGGCTATGTTAAGAACCTGAAGGTGGTTTCCCACGGCGACAACTTCGGCGGCGTCATGGTTCGTGACGGCGAAGCCCTCATTGAGGACGTGGAGATGGAGCTCATCGGCAACGGTGGCTGCGACTTCACCGGAGAAGGCGTCGGCATCACCGCTATGGGCAACGCTAAGGTCACCGTCAACCGGGCTAAGATCCATACCGTCGGCTCCATTCGTGCCACCGTTGTGGGTCGTGAGAGCGCAGAGCTGGTAGTCAATGACTCCGAGCTGTTTGCTGCTGACGGCGACAATCCCAACAACATTCGTGGTATGACCAAGGTGCCGTGGATGCTGGGCCTCACCGGCCGCGTCCGTACCACCAACCTGGTAGACAAGGCCCATGTGGTCTACAACCGCTGCCATGTTAAGTGCGAAAACTGGGGCACCTTCTCCACCGACGGCACTCAGCCCGGCGCACGTCTGGAAATGAACGACTGCATCATCGAGTCCGAGAAGTGCGGCTACGGCGCATACTCCATCGGCGAATGCCTGGATTCCTTCTCTCACTGCAAGATGAACATGGGCAACTATCCCCTGATCATGTGCGCTGAGGGCAACGGCCTCTTCACCAACGCCTGCGAGATCAACTCCCGTAAGGTTGGCGTTATGATGCATGGCGGTCAGGGCACCGGCACTCTGAACATTGAGAAGCACTGCGTATTCAACACCGAGCGTGCTGTGCTCCAGGTCAAGGGCCAGGGCGCAACCATCAATGTATCCGAATCCGAACTGAACTCCAAGATCGGCGTGATCCTGGAGCGTTTCCCCAACGACGACCCCAACATGAACGGAAAGGCTAAGCGTCCCGGCGCAGGCGGACCTGGTGGTCCTGGCGGCCCCGGCGGTCCTGGTGGTCCCGGCGATGCTCCTGGCGGACCTGGCGGTCCTGGCGGCCCCGGCGGTGCTCCTGGTGGTCCTGGTGGCCCCGGTGGTCCTGGCGGTCCTGGCGGTCCTGGTGGCCCCGGTGGTCCTGGCGGTCCTGACGGCGGCGCTCCCGGCGGCGGTATGCCCTCCATGGGTCCCTCCAAGGATGATGTGGATGCAACCTTCACTGCCTGCAACCTGAAGGGTGACTTCATCGACTCCATGAGCGAGAAGGGCAACTTCAACCTGAACTTCATCAGCTGTACCGTGGAAGGCGCCATCTCCACCGGCGTTGCATACCATCCCATGGGCGAGCCTGTTGAGGAGAAATGGTGGCTCATCGGCACCGTTGAGCATACCCTGTGCCCCAACGACAACGAGACGGGTATCAACGTGAAGCTCTGCAAGACCTCCAAGTGGACTGTCACCAAGAACAGTTGCATGAATAGCCTGGATCTGGAGGAAGGCGCAGTTGTGGTTGCTCCCGCCGGTAAGACCCTTACCGTCACCAACTACGGCGAACCTGTAGAACTGAAGCCCGGCAAGATTGAAGGCAAGATCATCATCACTGTGGCATAAGTAACCTTTTTCGGACCACCCGTTTTTGGCGGGTGGTCCTATTTTGCACGTTGGCAGAAAAATAGGGCTGCTTTTTCTCCGGATTCTATGCTATACTATAGAAAACCAAGAAAGAGAGGGCGACACCTATGGCTGTTACACTCAATCCCGACAAAGAAATGGTTCAGACTGTCCGTGACGGTCTCAAGCGCACCGGCGGCTACTGCCCCTGCCGCCTCCAGCGCACCGAAGAAAACAAGTGCATCTGTCAAGAATTCCGCGCTCAGATGGCAGACCCGGAATTTGAAGGGTATTGTCACTGTATGCTGTATTATAAGAGTAAGGATTGAAAATGAACGGAGGAACACGCATGGCTGAATACGAATCTGCACTGGCAATTATGCATGAATTGTTCACAAAGGACTACCAATTTGCACTTGCTACCGTTTCCGATAACATTCCCTCTCTGCGCTATGTAGACACTTATTTTGATGGCGAGGCCTTTTATATTGCTACCTACGACAAATCTCAGAAGGTAAAAGAAATCACAGAAAATCCCCATGTATCCCTGTGTGCAAGAAAGGGGTACGCATTCAGCGGTATTGCCGAAAACAGGGGTCATCCTCTGGCACCGCAAAATCAGGCCATTCGGGAGCATCTCACAAAGGCGTTTTCTGCATGGTATTTTGCACACAACAACGAAAACGATGAACATATGTGCTACGTCCGTGTTGTGCCAACCACCGGTTTCTTTCATCATAATGGCATCGGCTACAAGGTGGATTTCAAAGAACATACTGTTCTGACCTTCCCCTTCTCTTTTGATACTGTCCTGACAGAAGAATAACCCCCAGAACCGTCTGATCCATGTGATTCAGACGGTTTCTTTTTACACCGGCGCAGCAGCACCCTCGGCTCCCCCTTGACGCTTCCCGAAAACAATGATATAATGTAGATAGATACCCCCCAGGGGTGGGGTGTTCAAATGTATCATTTCCCCGAAAGGAAAAATTCTATGAATCAGGAAAAGAAACAGGCCCTGCAGGCGCTGAAAACAGCCCGGGGCCAAATCGACGGTATTATCAAAATGATTGAAGACGGACGCTACTGCATCGACATATCCAATCAGATCCTGGCCGCCTCCGGCATGCTGAAGCGGGCCAACCTGCTGATCCTAAAGCAGCACATGCATCACTGCGTACTGGAAGCAGCGGAGCAGGGACAGGGCAACGAAAAAATTGACGAAATGATTGATATTCTGTCCAAGATTATGGACAAGTAGGAGGTAATATGGAACAGTATCACGTTACCGGCATGACCTGTGCCGCCTGCTCTGCCCATGTGGAAAAAGCCGTAAAGGGCGTGGAGGGCGTCACCGGCGTGGCCGTCAGCCTTCTTACCAATTCCATGACGGTGGAGGGCACCGCCTCATCCCAGGCCATATGTCTGGCCGTCCAGAAAGCGGGATACGGCGCATCCCCTGCCGACGGCAGCAGTCAGGCAAACGACACTACAGCAGACCTGGAGGATCATGAGACGCCCAAGCTGAAAAAGCGGCTCATTGCCTCTTTCTGCATTCTTATTTCCCTGATGTATCTCACCATGGGTCATATGATGTGGGGCTGGCCCCTGCCTTCGGCCCTGGCTGACAATCCCCTGGCCATCGGCATCACCCAGCTTGTATTGACGAGCCTTGTCATGGTCATCAACCAGAAATTTTTCATCAGCGGCTTTACCAGTCTGATCCACAGATCTCCCAATATGGACACCCTGGTGGCTCTGGGCTCCACGGCTTCCTTTGTTTACAGCCTGTACGCCCTCTATGCCATGACCGGAGCTGTCATGGCCGGAGATATCACTGCCTCCCACGGCTGGCTCCATGAGTTTTACTTTGAGTCCGCATCCATGATTTTGACCCTGATCACCGTAGGCAAAATGCTGGAAGCCCGTTCCAAGGGTAAAACCACTGACGCGCTGAAAAAGCTGATGAAGCTGTCTCCGAAAACCGCCACCCTGCTGATAGACGGCACGGAAACCGTGGTTCCCATTGAGCAGGTGGCCCCCGGCGATATCTTCGTGGTACGCTCCGGCGACAGCATCCCTGTGGACGGGGTGATTTTAAGCGGCACCTGCGCCATGGATGAATCCGCCCTCACCGGTGAGAGCATCCCCGTAGACAAGGAAGAGGGACACAAGGTTTCCGCCGCTACAATCTGTCGCTCCGGCTATGTCACCTGCAAGGCGACCCGGGTTGGCAAGGACACCACTCTTTCCCAGATCATCAAAATGGTCTCCGATGCCGCCGCCACCAAGGCCCCCATTGCCAAGGTTGCGGACAAGGTATCCGGCGTCTTTGTGCCCTGCGTCATCACCATTGCCATCATCACCACCATTGTCTGGCTTCTGCTGGGTGAGACCGTAGGCTTCGCCCTGGCAAGAGGCATCTCTGTGCTGGTGATCTCCTGCCCCTGTGCTTTGGGTCTGGCAACTCCGGTTGCCATTATGGTGGGCAGCGGCAAGGGTGCCACCAACGGCATTCTCTTTAAAACCGCCGCCTCTCTGGAGGCCACAGGCCGCATCGACATCGTCGCCATGGACAAAACCGGAACTCTGACCCACGGAAATCCTCGGGTCACCGATGTGGTCCCCGCCCAGGGTATATCCCAAGAGGCGTTGGTGCAGGCCGCCTTCTCTCTGGAACAGAAAAGCGAGCATCCTCTTGCCACCGCCATTGTGAAATACGGCAGAGAACACGCCCTGACGGCCCAGGACTCCACCGACTTCACCGTGGCCCCCGGCAACGGTCTCACCGCCACCGTGGAGGGCAAAAAGCTGGTGGGCGGCAACTACAACTTCATCCGCAAACACGCCACCATCCCCCAGGAACTGCGGCAAAGGGCCGAAGCCCTGGCGGAGCAGGGCAAAACACCCCTGTACTTCTCTTCTGACCACCAGCTTCTGGGCGTCATTGCCGTGGCTGACGTTATGAAGGAGAATGCCCCCCAGGTGGTACAGGAGCTTCAAAACATGGGTATCGAAGTGATCGTGCTCACAGGCGACAATCGCCGCACCGCCCAGGCCATCGGTGCCCAGATTGGCGTGGATCATGTGATCTCCGACGTTCTCCCCCAGGGCAAGGAGGCCAAGATCCGCGAGCTTTCCCAGCTTGGCAAGGTGGCCATGGTGGGCGACGGCATCAACGATGCCCCCGCTCTGACCCGGGCTGATGTAGGCATCGCTATCGGGGCAGGCACAGACGTCGCCATTGACGCTGCCGATGTGGTGTTGGTAAAGAGCGATCTGGCAGACATCCCCGCCGCCATTCGTCTGGGCAGACGGGTGCTGACAAATATCCACGAAAACCTGTTCTGGGCATTCATTTACAATGTCATCGGCATTCCTTTGGCCGCTGGCTGCTACATCGCCCTGTTCGGCTGGGAGCTGAACCCCATGTTCGGCGCCGCCGCCATGAGCCTTTCGAGCTTCTGCGTGGTGACCAATGCCCTGCGGCTGAATTTTGTGGACATTCGCAGTACCAAACACGATCACAAACGCAGCCGGAAAGCCACCGGCTCCGTGAAAGATATTATCATCGAAGAACCCATCGAACAGGAGGATACTACCATGGAAAAAGTTATGAAGATCGAAGGCATGATGTGCATGCGCTGTGTGGCCCATGTGGAAAAGGCCCTGAAGGCCGTTGAGGGTGTCGAGTCCGTCGCTGTCAGCCTGGAAAACGGCACCGCCACTGTTACCGGCTCCGCCTCCGATGAGGCCCTCACCGCCGCGGTAGTGGCTGAGGACTATGAAGTTAAGGGTATTTCCTGATTTTCGGAATCTTTCTTCCTTCAAAAAAGCAGGGACCTTCGCGGCGCGATGCTGCGGAGGTCCCTGCTTTTTTGAACAAAATGAAAGCGCCCCACAGACGTGGGGCGCCTAAACGCATTATGGAAGAGAATTAGTAGTACTTTCTCTTGTTGTTCTTACGGGCGGCTTCAGACTTCTGCTTACGCTTCAAGCTGGGGCTCACATAGTGCTCTCTCTTCTTGTATTCAGCGATAACGCCATCCTTCGCACAGCTGCGTTTAAATCTCTTGATAGCACTTTCAAGAGACTCATTTTCTTTTACGCGGATCTCAGACATTGTTTTCCCTCCCTCCGATGCATTTCCGAGTGAAATGCTTTAAGGGCCATTCGATGGCTTTTCTTATTATATGCAAGCTGGCCTCAATTGTCAAGCAAAACTTTTATTTTCTCAGGAAATATGCCGGAAATAATTCTTACTTGACGATTAGATTTACCAGCTTACCGGGGACAACAATGTTCTTCACGATGCGGCCGCCCTGCTTTTCCAAGAAGGCAGCAATCTTCTCATCCGCCAGTACATTGGCCACTACCTCATCATTGCTGAGGTCCGCAGCCATAGCGACTGTGCCGCGGAGCTTACCGTTGACCTGAACCGCAATGGTAACCTCGAAATCCTTGCACTTTTCCTCGCTGTATTCCGGCCAGCTTTCGTAGGCAATGGTATTCTTATGGCCCATGATCTGCCAAATCTCTTCGCCAACGTGGGGGGTGATGCAGGAGAGCATCTTGATAAAGCCCTCGGCATATTCTCTGGGGCAGGTGCCCTGCTTATATACCTCATTGACGAAAATCATCATCTGAGCAATTGCGGTATTGAATCCCAGCTCCTCAAAGTCAGAAGTAACCTTTTTTACGGTCTGATGATAGATCTTGGTGAGCTTTCCATCATCGGTATCGGTGATGTTTGCAGACTCGGTAAAGAAGTTCCACACACGGTTGATAAACTTCTTGGCACCGGCCACAGCGGAGGTGCTCCAGGGCTTAGAAACCTCCAGGGGACCCATGAACATCTCGTACAGGCGCAGGGTATCTGCACCGTAGTCTCTGACGATGTCGCTGGGGTTCACCACAAATTCGGGGAAGCGCTTGCCCATCTTGATGCCGTTCTCGCCCAGGATCATGCCCTGATGCACCAGCTTCTTGAAGGGCTCCTTGACGGGGGACAGGCCCTGGTCGTACAGGAAGCGGTTCCAGATGCGGGAGTAGATCAGGTGACCCACAGCGTGCTCGGGGCCGCCGACGTACAGGTCAACGGGCATCCAGTGCTTCAGCAGCTGGGGATCGCAGAATTCCTTCTCGTTCTTGGGATCGATATAGCGCATGTAGTACCAGGAGGAACCGGCGGAGCCGGGCATGGTGGAGGTTTCGCGCATACCCTTCAGGCCATTGTTGTCGTAATGCTTCCATTCCTCGGCGTTCTCCAGGGGAGCCTTGCCGCCGCGGCCCTTGTAGTCCTCCAGGACGGGCAGCACCAGGGGCAGCTCTTCGTCGGGCAGGAACACAGTCTCGCCGTCCTCGGTATAGACACAGGGAACGGGCTCGCCCCAGTAGCGCTGACGGGCGAAGATCCACTCACGGAAGTGGTAGTTATTCTTTCTTCTGGCGACGCCCATCTGCTCCAGCTTGCAGGTAATGGCTTCCTTGGCTTCCTCAACGGTCAGACCGGTGAATTCCTCGGAATTGACCAGCTTGCAGCCCTTGCCCAGGTAGTCCTGCT
>CAZEPQ010000047.1:0-13239 GCA_964514175.1 uncultured Oscillospiraceae bacterium | reverse complement strand
TTCCACCCGTGCCCTCACCGGCCCCATCAACATCAACAATGACCACTCCGACGCCATGGGTGCCAGAGATGCAGGCTGGATCCAGATCTATGCCGAAAACAATCAGGAGGTCTATGACAACTACGTTCAGGCATTCCCCATTGCGGAAAGCGCAGGGGTTCGCCTTCCTGTTATGATCTGCATGGACGGCTTCATCACCTCTCATGCAGTGGAAAACATTGAACTGATGGAGGACAAAGAGGTCAGGGACTTTGTGGGTGAATATCATCCGGAGCATTACCTGCTGAACAAAAACGGCACATTGGCTGTTGGCCCCTATGACGTTACCAACTATTATATGGAGCATAAGAAGCAGGAAGCTGAGGCCATGAAGGATGCAAAGAAGGCCATCCTGCAGGTGGCAGAGCAGTTTGAGGCCGCCACCGGCAGAAAGTATGGCTTCTTTGAGGAATACTGCATGGAAGATGCGGAAGAGGCCATTGTGATCATCGGTTCCACCGCCGGTACTGCCAAGGCTGCAGTGGACATGCTGCGGCGTCAGGGCAAAAAGGTGGGTCTCATCAAGGTGCGTGTGTTCCGTCCCTTCCCGGCGGAGGAACTGGCACAGGCTCTGAAGGGCTGCAAGGCTGTGGCGGTCATGGACAAGAGCGAAGGCTTCTCCGGCTGCGGCGGCCCTCTGTTCGCGGAGGTTCGGAGCGCCCTGTACGATCTGGAGGATCGTCCCAAAGCCGTGGGCATTGTCTACGGTCTGGGCGGTCGTGACGTCAGCACCGGTGATATCAAGGAAGTTTATGCACGGCTGGAGCGCATTGCGGAAACCGGCGAAATCGGGGAAGTTTATTCCCACATGGGCGTAAGGGAGGCGTAATCAATGGCATATCAGTTTAAGAAAGAGCTTGAAAAGCCCGAACGCTTTGTAGGCGGTCACCGACTTTGCGCCGGCTGCGGTGCAGGCATCACCTGCCGGGCTGTTATGCGGGCTCTGGAGCCTGAGGACAAGGCGGTCATCACCAATGCCACCGGCTGTCTGGAGGTTTCCTCCTTTATGTATCCCTATACCTCCTGGACGGAGAGCTATGTCCATTCCGCCTTTGAGAATGCTGCCGCCACCTGCTCCGGCGTAGAGGCCTGCTACAAGGCTATGCAGCGGAAGGGCAAGCTGGACGACACAAAATTCAAGTTCATTACCTTCGGCGGCGACGGCGGTACCTATGACATCGGTTTTCAGTCTCTGTCCGGTGCCATGGAGCGTGGACACGACATGGTCTATGTCTGCTATGACAATGAAGCATATATGAACACCGGCATTCAGCGTTCGTCCTCCACCCCTCGCTTTGCCAATGCCACCACAGCCCCTGTGGGTCGTGAGATCAAGGGCAAGCAGCAGGACAAGAAGGATCTGACCGCAATTATGGTGGCCCACGGCATTCCCTACGCCGCACAGACCACCTTCATCGGCAACTTTAAGGATCTCCACGAGAAGGCAAAGAAGGCCATCTACACCGAAGGGCCCTGTTTCCTGAACGTCCTCTCCCCCTGTCCCAGAGGCTGGCAGTATGACACCGCCCTGCTGCCCACCATCACCCAACTGGCAGTGGACACCTGCCTGTGGCCCATGTACGAGGTCGAGGAAGGCGAATGGCGACTGACCTATGAGCCCAAGAAGAAAAAGCCCATTGAGGACTACATGCGTCTCCAGGGCCGCTTTAAGCACTGCTTCCAGAAGGGCAACGAGTGGATGCTGGAATCTGCTCAGGAGTATGTGGACAAGAAGTGGGAAGAACTTCTTGCGAAGTGTAAGTGAAAATGTGGGAGCTGCCTCGCTTTTTTAGCGAGACAGCTCCTCTTCCTTTATATTGCATTTGCAGGAGCTTGGTAAGTCTTGTTTTTTGATTTTGACAGTCATGTTACTCACTGCAAGAGACAACAATCTCTGTGGTAATTCTCCAAAACATATGGTATAATTGCACCAAAGGGAGAGGAGGGAGATATATGGGTCCTGGAAGAATCGAAGGAAGGCGGCTATGGAGGGTATCGGTTCGTCTTGCTTTTGTGTGCCTTGCGACGACCATTATGACAGTATCCGTGTTCGCTGCGGACGCTGGGCTTGGCGGAAAAACGGGGAACATGGCGGTCATTTATGGAATTACTTCCCTGCTGGCATTGTTACTGGCCATTGGCTGTTTCCGGATTATCCACAAGAAAGAGCCTTGGTTTCTGGTTCTCTACAGCTCGGTTTTTGTCGTAAATCTGGGCTACCTGGCCCTGTCGGTTTCGGATTCTCTGGAAGCTGCAATGCTGGCAAACAGCCTCTCCTACCTGGGTTCTGTATTCCTTCCCCTGAGTATGCTGATGATCATTATGAAGGTTTGCCGGATCCAGGTCAAAAAATGGGCCTTGATCGTCCTCACCTTCGTCAGCATTGCCACTTTCCTCCTTGCAGCCAGCGGAAAAAGTCTGGGGCTGTATTATAAGGATGTGACCGTGGAATACATTGGAAATGTCGCCACCTTGAAAAAAGTCTACGGCCCACTGCATGGCTGGTACCTGCTGTATCTGCTTTCCTATTTTACGATTATGGTAGGCAGCATTGTTTATTCCTTTGCGAAAAAGCGGGTCGACTCTTACCGCTACGGAGCCATTCTTGCCAGTCTGGTTCTCGGAAACATTGGCGTGTGGTACATTGAGCAAAAGGTAGCCTGGAACTTTGAGTTCCTGTCTGTGACCTATATCATTACTGAACTGTTTCTGCTGCTGCTTTACGATATGCTGCAGGACTATGAGCTTTTACAGCGAAAAGCGGCAGAGCATGCGGTGAAATCCGCGTCAGAGTCTGTCACAGAACAGCGAATCGAACAGATCCTCTCAGATTGTCCTGTGCTGGATCAACTGACAACAAGGGAGCGGGAGGTTCTTACATATCTGCTCCGGGACATGCCGCGTAAGGAAATCGCAGAGCAGTTGTATGTGACTGAGAATACAGTGAAAAAGCATACCTCCAATATTTTCTTCAAACTGGAGGTCTCCAGTCGGCGTGAGCTCTGCGTAAAACTGGATCGGGAAACCCCTACTGTGTCGCTATAATAGAACGAAATCACCTCTGTAAAGGGGTGATTTTCTTTTTTTGCAAAGGTAAAAGCTGCACAATCCGGCTACGGTCAGATTGTGCAGCTTGTCTACTCCCTAGGGGTATTTTTCAAAAGATTACCCTTTTTGGCATCCTGGGGTCATGCTTTTTTCTGTGGACTTCTGGTAAAAAGAAAGCAGGGAGGTTCCCCTTTGGGAAAACACACGGAAAGGCGGTGACAGGATGAGCCAGATTGCAAAAGAGCTTCTGTTGGATTGCTCTACACAGGATGAGTTTCATTTTTCCCTATGCTGTGCGGAGTGCGGCAAAGAGTGGTCCAGCAGACCGGTTCGGTTTTCAAAATCCGGTGTCGTTCCGGAGACCAGAGGAAAGCGGATCGTATTTAACACCCTCTATCAGCGAGAACGGGAAAATGCGCTGACAAAAGCGGTTTCTGAGGCCACCGGGGTCCTTAACACATGCCCGATCTGCCACAGACTGGTATGCGACCAATGCTTTATGATCTGTGATGATCTGGATATGTGCCGATCCTGTGCCGAACTTCTCCAGGAAAAAGGAGAGGTTGTTGCATCCCGGGAGTGTGCGGGATGAGTCGCCGGAAACTGAACGAGGTAATGTGAGAAAGGAGAATAAAAATGGGTCTGATCAAAGCAGCAGTGGGGTCTGTAGGCGGTGTCCTGGCAGACCAGTGGAAAGAGTACTTTTACTGCGAGTCCATCCCCGCGGATGTTCTGGCTGTCAGAGGAAAAAAGCGCACGGATCGACGTTCGGCCAACACAAAGGGCAGCGACAACATCATCTCCGATGGATCGGTTATCGCTGTGGCAGATGGTCAGTGCATGATCATTGTGGAGCAGGGTAAGGTGGTGGATATCTGCGCCGAACCCGGAGAGTACACATACGATACCTCTACCGAACCTTCTGTTTTCTCCGGTGATCTGGGAGAGAGTATTATCGCCACCTTCCAGAACATAGGCAAGCGTTTCACCTTCGGCGGTGAGGCCCCCAAGGATCAGCGGATCTACTACTTCAATACCAAGGAAGTAATCGGGAATAAGTACGGCACCCCGTCTCCAGTTCCCTTCCGGGTGGTGGATCAGAGAGCCGGTATTGATATTGACATCAACGTCCGCTGCTTTGGTGAGTACAGCTATAGGCTGGTGAACCCCATGCTGTTCTATACCAATGTCTGCGGCAATGTGTCCGAGGATTATAGGCGCAGCACCCTTGATAGCCAGCTCAAGAGCGAGTTGCTCACTGCCCTCCAGCCTGCCTTTGCCCGAATTTCTGAGTTGGGAGTTCGGTACTCTGCGCTCCCGGGAAAGACGAAGGAGCTGGCAGATGCCCTGCGGGAAGAGCTGTCCCGTGACTGGCGGGACTTCCGAGGCATAGAGATCCAGCGGGTGGGTGTGTCCTCTGTCAAGGCGGAAGAGGAAGACGAAAAAATGCTCAAGGAGCTCCAGCGGAATGCTGCCTTTATGGACCCCACCCGGGCAGCAGCCCACATGGTGGGCGCTCAGGCATCTGCCATGCAGGCAGCAGCATCCAATCAGGGCACCGGTGCCGCAATGGCTTTTATGGGTATGAACATGACCGGGAATATGGGTGGCATGAACGCCCAGAACCTGTATCAAATGGGGCAGCAGCAGACTCAGCAGCCCGCTCCCGCACTTGCTTCTGCCCCTGTCGCTCCCGCCGCCGATTCCTGGCAGTGCTCCTGCGGCAACATGGCCTCCGGAAAATTCTGCCCCGAGTGCGGCAGCAAAAAGCCTGAGCCCAAGCCTGCTGGGGATACCTGGACTTGTACCTGCGGCAATGTAGCCGCCGGAAAATTCTGCATGAAATGCGGCGCAAAAAAGCCGGAGGCCGATGGCTGGACCTGCACCTGCGGTGCAGTGAACAAAGGAAAATTCTGTCCGGAATGCGGCGCAAAGAAGCCTGACGGTATCCCTCAATACCGGTGCGATAAGTGCGGATGGGAACCGGAAAAGGGCGTAAAGCCCCCAAAGTTCTGCCCGGAATGCGGCGACCCATTCGACGATGGAGACCTGGTTTCAATATAATCTCAGGGAACTTGAAAATACATGCGATCAATATCGAAGGAGATGTGACTATGGGCTTGTTTGGAAAACTGTTTGAAAAGAAAATTTGCGATATTTGCGGCGGCGAAATTGGTATTCTGGGCAACCGGAAGCTGGAGGACGGCAACTGCTGTAAGAACTGTACCAAGGGGCTGTCTCCCTGGTTCTCTGAACGACGGAGAAGCACTGTGGACGATATCAGGGCACAGCTTGACTACCGGGACGAGAATAAGCAGGCTGTGGCGGAGTTCCATGTGACACGAACGCTGGGCAGTGGCACCAAGGTGTTGCTGGACGAGGACGCCATGAAGTTTATCGTCACCGGTGCCCGGAAGTGGCGGGAGGAGAATCCTGATGTGCTGGACTTTTCCCAGGTCACCGGTTGTGATCTGGATATTGAAGAGGATGCTGACGAGGAAAAGCGGGAGGATAAGGACGGCAATCCCGTCTCCTACAATCCCCCTAGATATTCCTACAGCTATGATTTCTACATGACCATTCGGGTCAATCATCCTTATTTCGATGAGATGAAGTTCCGACTCAATGCTTCCTCGGTCAAGACCACCACAACAGCAGTTCCTGTCCTGCGGAAGCCGGATCCCCGTATGAATACGGATTACAGAGAATACGAGGAAATGGGCAAGGAGATCAAACGGGTATTGACCACTGCGCGGAAGGATGCAAGAGCTGCTGCTAAAGCCGCTGCAGCACCCAAAGTCGCCATCACCTGTCCCTGGTGCGGTGCCACCACCATGCCTGATGCTTCCGGCTGCTGCGAATACTGCGGCGGCAGCGTAAACGGGTGAACCAGTGCGCGGAAAGAAAGGGAGGAGGAAGAAGATTGAAACGAATTGTTTCGGTGCTACTGGCGGTGCTTATGGTGGTTTCCATGGTTTCCTGCGGAAAAATCGGGCCGGATGTTCCCGGCTTTGCGGAGGAGAACAGCAACCAATCCCTTGCATCAGAGCAATCCGTTACGGATGCAATTCTTGCCTCCAATATGCCGGAGATGGAAACTTCTGTTTCCGCTGACGCGGAACCCGCCAGCCTGACGGAAACGGAACCATCGGAAACGTCTGTGCCGGACGAGGCTGTTCCGGAAGAGATGGTTCCATATGAGGTTGACATGGAACCTGTGTCCGGGGATTTGGGAGAATACCACGTTACCATCCTGGGTGCCGAGGATTTTGTGACGATGGAAGGAGAACCCGGCATTCGGTTCTACTATGACTTCACCAACAACAGTGATTCCCCTGCCATGGCCTGGTCTTCGCTGTCTGTGGAGGCCCGGCAGGATGACTATGAGCTGATCACCGCCTATGCGGAGTTTGCCATGGACGTGCCAGAATATTCGGGCAACAGCCTCCGGATCCAGCCGGGTATGACCATACGCTGTGTAGGGGAATACAACTTCAAGCTCCTGGGAGGATACTGCCTGCGGCGTGGTGGTTCCCGTAAGGAACTACCACGATGAGTAAAAAGAAAGAGGCGAGATTATGAAAAAACTGCTTTCACTGCTTCTTGCGTTTTTAATGCTGTTTCAGCTCGTTTCCTGCGCAAATGAGAATGAAAACACCTCGATTGAGGACGGCAACAATCCTCTGGCCATCGAACAGGTGGATCCTGTGGACGAGCCTTATGTAGAGGAAGTCCCTTCGTCCAATGCGCTGGATGCGGCGAATCCCATTCCTGCCGATACGGGAACCTTATCTTTGACTCCAACAGAATTTCCGGAGGCAAATCTGATCTTGAACCTTCCCGAGGGCGTCACTGCCCGACTAGAAGAGGATGTCAGTGGCAGCATCTTTGTGTATGTCACCGACAATGCAGGCCTTTGGCAGATTCGGTTTGAGCCCGTTATCCACCTGAGTAATGCTCTGAACAATGCCGGGAATAATATGTATTATGCAGGACAGTCCATCAAGCAGGACTGGTCCGAAAATGTACAGACCACCCTTGGCGGATTCTCCACCAGCGTCTGGGCTAACAACATCCTCCCCGGATGGCTCTATCCCGATAACGAGCAGGATGTTCCCGCAGTGGATATGGTGGTGGATTACGGTGAGACACTGGTAGGCCGCTGGTATGGTATGCACATCCGCCTTACCGCCCAGAATCCCACCGAGGATACCAATATCTATGAGGTGCTTTATCTCCGCCATGTTCGTGCGGTGCTTAACAACTTCGAAGCCATCGCGACGCCCGATGGTCAGACTGCTTCCGGTGGCGGCATAACTGCCACGCTGCCTGCCCGTTGGGATGTAAAGACCGGTGGTGCCAGTATTGTCACCTCTGTTCACAGCGACGAGTTCAGCGGCAGTATCAATTTTACAACTGCGGTTCCCGCTGACCCTGCCCAGACGGCAGAAAACTGGGGTGATGTGGCATTTACCAGGGCCTATAACGGCAAGGAATACTATTGCGTCCTTGAGGAAAACGGCGATACGGATGATCCTGATGCACTGACCTACTATACCCTTTCTCTGTTCTCAGAGTTCAGCGAAGAACGCTGCCTTCATGTCTTTGTGAACCTTCGTGGTTTCTATCCTGAGGACTATGAAGCGCTTCTGGACTATGATGTATTTGTGGATGTAATGAATTCCATCGCAATTGATCCCAGCGGTTATCAGGCGCCCGGCACTGCCAGCGCGGATGGCTTCCATGCCTATGTCAACGAACTGGAATCCTACGATGGCGGTGAGACAGAGGTGGAGATCCCTGCTGTCATCGGAGATATGGAGATCACAACCATTGCCTGGGGCGCCTTTGCAGGAAATGAGAGCATCACCTCTGTGGTGATCCCCGAGGGCGTTACCGCTATTGACGGTCTGGCATTTGAGAACTGTATCAATCTGGAGACTGTGGTATTCCCCGAATCCCTTATGTCCATCGGCGCTTATGCCTTCCAGAATTGTCCCAAACTGACCAACGTTGTCCTGCCTGATGCGGTGGCCTTTGTGGGCGGTCATGCCTTTGACGGCTCCGGTTCCGGCAGCTTCACCGGCTCCGGTGCGCTTTACGATTATGGTTGCTTCGAGGACAGTTCCTTTGATACTATCTCCTTCGCCGCCGGCGCAGAGCTCTACGGTGACTATATGTTTGCAGGCAGCACCGCCAGCGAAGTGAATCTCCCTGAGGATCTTTACTACCTGAGCATGGGAGCATTCTCAAACTGCCAGAACATCCGGTCTCTTGTACTGCCGGACTCCCTCCGGGAGATCGGCGAAAGCTGCTTTACCAATATGAGCTGTCTTAATATCACCCTGCCAGAGGGCTTGGAGTCCATCCCATATAACTGTTTCAGCAGCACCACGATGGATACGCTGGTGATTCCCGAAAGCGTTACGGAGATTGGTGACTATGCCATCTTTGATGCCAACTATGTGCTTTTGAAGAACCCCAATGTGATCCTGGGCGACGGCGCCATTGATGCCGAATATCTATGCATTTCCGATGCAAAGAACTTCGTGTTCCCCGACTATACTGCCATCTGGGCCCAGAACATCTATCTGGAGGGCATATACGATCCTGCGGATATTCAGGGCAATCTTGCTGCCCAGGGGATTTCTTATCAGGTATATCTGCCTATGGATGCAACTCTGGAAGAAAGCGCAGCACTGGACAGCTATCTCCTCACCATCGGCATGGAGGAGATCGCATGGATCGGCACGAGCAGTCTCCTGATCCCCCAGGAGACGGAAAGCTACCAGATGGATGGCAACACCATTACCGGCTATACCGGCACAAGCCCTCTTCTGTCTGTGCCTTACAATGTCATGCAGTATGATGGCACCTTCTGGTACACCCAGATGGTTAGCAGTATTGCCGACGGTGCCTTTGCCAACTCCGGCATTACGGTGGCCTACTTCCCCGGAAACTGTTGGGATGGTGTTGGTGCAAGGATACTGGAGGGCAACGACGGCCTGACAGACATCTGGTTCAATACCGTGATCGTCGAAGATATGAACAAAGGAACGATTTATAATCCGGAGACCTTTGCAGGGGTTCCCGAGACGATGACGGTCCACATTCCCTCCATCGTCAGCGAAGCTGACCGCCCTAACCTGGAGGATTACCTCAAGAGCTGCGGCCTTCCTGAAACAGCCGTATTTGACTACTACAGCCTGAGATAAGTCATATGGGTGCAGGCAGCGCTGTGCTGTCTGCACCCATAAACAATGGAAAGAAATTTATGCCCAAGGCCTTCTCTGTAGAAAACCATATTTCTCAGATCAAAGGCGTTTATGATATCTTTTAATTACTACACCCAATGAGACAGTCCCATATATTTTTCCTTCACAGGGAGCCAAATACCACTCTCGTAGTCCTGAGAACGGGTATCTCCGCAGGAATACCACGCAATGTGGCAGTGACGGTCCATTTCATCACCTACAAAGTAATTATACGGGGCAGATTTCGAAATGTCCTGTTATTTTTTGCGAAGTTTTGTCTAACGAAAAAGGCGGAGATCACTCCGCCTTAGGTACCATAATTCGAATGGGCTTGGGGATGTTGGTGACAATGGCATCGGTGATATCACCGCCATATTCACCGTCCAGGGTCCAGGGAACCAACTGGTCAAAATGCAGGGACACGTTATCAGTCTGAAGAATGTGGAAGTACTCAGGATTGAAGTTCCGGGTGGCCAGACTGCTCAGCAGGGCGTTATAGTCTGCCAGAGACTTGGGGGCCTTTACCAGAATCAGCTCATTGAGGCCGTCATCCATCTTTACGAAGGAGTCGTCCAGAGCCTTGAAGCCGCCCACGGAGGTGGCATTGGAGACCATGCCCAGGATCACGTCGTCCTCCACCACGGTGTCGCCGGAGCGGGCCAACACATGGATGGGGCGAATGTCCGGCAGAGAGCGAATGCCCTCCAGAATATAGGCAGCACGGCCCAGAGCCTGCTTGCTGGCGTGGGGGGTGGCGTAGCTGACCTTCGTGAAGGCACCGAAGGCTGCCACATAGGTGAAATACTGGTCGTTAAAGCCACCCATATCCACCTCGAAGGGAACGCCCTCCACAATGTTCTTGGCTGCCTCCATGATGGTCTTGGGAATATTGAGAGAGGTGGCAAAATCGTTGACGGTTCCTGCGGGAATATAGCCCACCAGAGGCCGATTCTCCAGGTGCATCATGCCGGTGATGGTCTCGTTCAGGGTACCGTCGCCGCCGCAGGAGACGATGATATCAAATTCTTCCCCCCGCTGGGCAATAAATTCCGGGATGTCACGGGCTTTCTGGGTGGGGTGGCACAGGACATCATAGCCGTTGGCGGTGAAGTAGTTAATGACATCCATAAGCTGGAAACGCATTTCCTCTTTGCCTGCTGCCGGATTCACAAAAAACAGCATTTTTTTCATGGTAATTGGTCCTCCTTGACCGGGTTATAGAATTGCGGCGCCGTTGATGTTCAACTGGAATTTGAGCCCCAGGCAGTCTGCGACTCTCCGACACAGGAGCATGCGGGTCATAAATATCTCGAAATAATCCATAACAGCCCAGTGGGTGGTGTCAATGGTGAGATTTAGAGTGATGGTTTTGTTAGTAGGAGACTATAAACTCCTTTTCGGGGATCACTTTTCGGCGGCTGCGAATCGTGTCAGTCGGCAATCCATGCTTTCTGTCAGTTCCAACAGCAACACACTGAGGGCGGCGGAACGCATATCTGCCAGAACGGTGTCCTGCCAGCCGTAGTTTTCCCGATAGCCTACGAAATACACCACATGATAGCCATACTGGGAGGAAACCACGGCGGTGTCGCCCACCTGATGCAAGATGGGATCAAAGCACCACTGATCTAATTCTCCCCCCAACTGACCGGGAGCGAGATTTTCCAAAAGGCCGCCCTCTCCGTTGGAGCCGGAATCCTGGGAATACTCTGGCACCAGGTTCAGGAAGATTTCCTCCACATGGTCATCTCCGCTGCTGTGGCACTGTCGGAGCGCATCTTCCGCATTCGCTTTTGCTATGGCGTCAGCTTCTTCGCTGTCGTCCGCAGGCAGAAACAGAATGTGGCGGATATCCACATTGGGAACCTGAGAGATGGTCAGGTCGGTGTAATTTGCCTTGTTGGCCTGATAATATTCTTCGATTTCAGCCTGGGTAAATTCTGCGCTGTAGTAGATGGACTCGGTGTAGGCCTGGGCCAATGCGGTGTCATAGAGATAGCCGTAATAGGTCTCTTCGTTCATGGAGGGGCCGTACATGGCCTGAAGATATGTGTTCAGCGTCATATTGTTGGCAGCGGCGTACTGCCGCAGGCCTTCCCAATTGGCATCCAACTCTGCCAAGGCAGTGTCATCCAGAGTAAATCCGATCTGTCCTGCGGCGGCCACCACACGCTCCGTCAGGGCGGCGCTGGAATAGGCCTGGGAAACAAAATAGTCCTCCCAGGTGTAGCCCTCTTCCAGATTGTAATATTGCTTTTTCAGGCTGGCAGAGGTGTCAAAGGGGACACTGTCGCTGTATTCCGACAAAAAGGACTGATAGGCGCTCTGATAATAGATGCCGAAGGTACGGTTGTTCATGGAGATGCCACCATCGCCTCGTAGGGCTATGGCATCGGGATCGTACTGCCCGGAACCCACCCAAAGTAGCACCAGGATCAGCACCAGCAGCAGGGAAGCACCCAACATGATACCCCTTTCCTGCCGGTCGAAGCTGGAGGGCTTGGGCGCCTTGTGCTCGTCCTCGTAAATTTCCTGAGAGGAGACCAGATTTTCGTAGAAAATACCGGGGTGTCCCGTGTCGGGGATCACATCCGGCTCAGTAACCACAGTGGGGATGGCGTTTTCCAGCTCTGTGCCGCAGTTGGGGCAGACTGTTTCGCCGTCCATAGGGGTGTCGCAGAGGGGGCAATTCATATTCTCTCACTTCTCTTTCTGTATGGTTCAGTGTATCACAGTTGCCGGGAAAAAGCAATCTTGCCGGTGTGAACAATCGGTAAATACTGCCTGTACGAAAGGGGAAAATTGTGCTATAATAAAAGAAATCTGTTTTGGAGGATCAAACAATGACCCAGGAAATCAAACTCAAAAACGGCTCTGTGATGGTGGCCATCACCGGTTACAGCGGCGAAGAGGATTTTTACGCCATGTATGACATCATCAAGGAGCTGCTTCAGCCGGAGCATATTACCTATGGTGTGGACAGTATGTGTGTGGACGGATCCTTCCGCAAGGGCGGCATTCTGGTCAGAATGAGCAGCGAGTGCGTTACCGATGACTGTTGCTTCCATTATGACGAGGCAAACATGCCTGCGGAAGATGTGGAGAAGGTCAAGGGCTGGATCAATGAGATCGTGGCAGAGCTTCATAAGCGGCTGCCCAGATAAAAGGAAAGGAAGAAATAGCATGAAGGTAATCGGCGTAATTTGCAGCGCACGGCCCGGAAGCGGTTCCGGCGCAGTGGTAAAGGAATATCTCAGAGGCGCGGAGGAAGCAGGGCATGAGACCACCCTGCTTGAGCTGACCAACGGAAACTTTAACGGATGTACCGGATGTCACGCATGTAAGAAGCCCGGCATCACCACCTGTATTCAGAAGGATGCCATGGCTGCCTATTTGCAGGCTGTGCCCGAGGCGGATGTGGTGATCTTTGGTGCGGGAAACTATATGGGCTGGCCTCAGGGGCAGGCCTGGAATTTCCTCCATCGGCATTTCTGCCTCAGTGAGGGCATAGGCGCCAGCTCTGCACCCCGCATTCCTGTGGGCAAGAAGCTGATCCCTGTGTTCTCCCAGGGCGTTCCCGTGGCGGAGATGTACAAGGAGCGGTATAACATGTTCCTGGAGCACTTCAATGACTGGGGCTTCGACATTCAGGACATGCTGGTCGCCTGCGGTCCCAAGGCAGAGGAAGTGAAACAGACTGCCTATGAGATGGGAAAGAATCTGTAAATACATAAAATCGGGCGGCAACGCCCGATTTTTTCCTATAGAGGCACAGAAGCCGGAATAAAACCATAAAAAACCCGCAACGGAGCTTCCGTTGCGGGTTAAGTACATATGGGAAAGAATTACTTCTTGCCGCCCATAGCGCCAGCAGCGAAGTAGGGGCCGCCGAAGGTGT
>CAZEPQ010000046.1:122-13642 GCA_964514175.1 uncultured Oscillospiraceae bacterium | reverse complement strand
TCCGTCAGATGCCAAGGTCAATTCCCCCACAGGAGAAGTAATATTTTTGGTGTACTACACAGCTTTCCTCCTATTAAAAAAGCTATGGGAAGCAGCGCTCCCCATAGCTTTCATTTTTTTAACAGATTACTCCTCAGAGAGGCTGCCCTTCTTGGCTCTGGTCTTGCTGTACAGAACCAGCAGGATGGTACCGATAACGCCAGCGGAAACTGCATTGGAGATTGCAGCCACAATGCCCTGGGTGAACACCAGGTTCACAGGCTCGGCATAGATCACGATATCCAGCACGGGAGCAACGCCCACCCACGCGATCACATTAGCGATGACCTGGCACACATTAAAGAGTACGATGTCCTTCCCGCCGAACTCGCCCTCTTCGATCTTCAGCTTGGGATATACAAGCCCCATGAGGAAGCCGGCAACGCCGCTGGCGATGACCCAGCTCCACCAGGCAGAGCCGTACTGAATGGAGTCAGACAGGGCATGACCGATGAATGCGATCAGGCCGCCCGCGATGGGTCCAAACAGAGCGGAGAAGAATGCGCCGACACCGTATGCAGTCTGAATATCTGTCTCAGGAATGCCGGTGGGCACCTTTACGTACATAAACAGCACCATAAACAGGGCTGCACCAATGCCGGTTGCGACAATGGTCTTGGTCTTGAAGTCAAACAGCTTCTTGTTCATTTAAAATTCCTCCTCTTTGATGAGTCGTTCGGATTTGAACCATCTACATTTTAACATACTATGTATGAAAGTTCCACTTATTTTTTAAAGGTTACGGTCCATTCCGGGCCAAAATCCAAATTATAATCCTTGCAGAAGCTGCCCTGGCTCACCGCCATTGCCACTTTCATCAGTTCATTGTTATAGATCATGGGATCACCCTTCTTGGCATAGCCGAAGCTCTTATGGAACAGCACGTTTTTCTCAAATACCACTTCCCCATTGTGGCAGATCTCCACATCCACATAGTCGCCGTAGGCAAAGCCTGCCTCGCCAAACTTTTTCAGGGGAATATTTGTCCACAGATTGCCGAAGTTGGGATCATTGATCTCGAAAATACCCTGAACCTTTCCGGGCTCCACCGTGGGTTCCAGAATGTCATGCTCCACGACCTCTTCCACGGGATACTCGGGGCCTACACCCTCGAAGTCAATGATACCGCTGGCAAGGCGGGCCGCAGTGTAGCCGAACAGGTCACGGCCATGGAAGATGGCAACTTCCTCGGTGCCCTTGCCCCGGAGCCGATTCACGGTCTCGTCGATTTCACGGACGGATTCAATACCAATCATCTTCTTGACATGGGTCAAAGAGCCGTTATCCGGGGAAACCACATAGTGACCGGACTTGGTCTTTGCCACGCAGGCACGGCGGGCCGTACCCACGCCGGGATCCACCACGGAAACATAGATGGTGCCCTCGGGCCAGAATACCAGACTCTGATACAGCCGATAGCTGGCACTCCAGGTGTCATACTGGGGGATCTCATGGGTGCCGTCAAAAATCTCTAGCTCCCGATCCACAGTTTTTACCACGCCGTACATGGAACTGACAGCGCCCTCTTTGTAAGTAAAATCAGTCTGAAAAACAAGAATAGGTTTCATGTAATTATCCTCCCTTAAATTAAACGAATGGGTTCCAGAAACGGGAACCCCCATTTACAAACCAGGTCATACACAGAGACCCTGTCAGTACCAATGCGCCAATGACAATTGCCACCACATCCTGCTTTTTCATTGGCTTCGCCGCATACCAGGTGCGCTTCTTTTTCTTACCAAAGCCACGAAGATCCATGGCATTGCTGATCAGCTCGATACGATCCAGCGAGGAGAAGATCAGCGGCACGCAGATATTCATAATATTCTTCACACGGGTCCCCAGCTTTTCCTTCTTGGACATGTCCAGGCCACGGCTCTGCTGTGCCACGGAAATATCCTGATAGTCCCGAATAATGTCCGGGAAATAACGTAGCGTCAGAGACAAGGCGTAGGTTCCCTTATAAGGCAGGCCCAGCCGGTTCATGGACGCGGCAAACTCACTGGGGTTGGTGGTCAGCAGGAAGATCATGCCCAAAGGCACCACCGAGGAATACTTCAGCAGCTTGGTAATCTGATACAGAAGCTGCTCCTGGGTCACAACATAGTTGCCTGCAATGGAGAAGATCACATGCTTTGTTCCATAGATCTCACAACCGTACTGGGGATTGAACAGGAACGTCAGCGTAAAATTGATCAACAGGAAAATAATAACATAGACCAGCATGACCTTGATCTGCTGAAAAGTCAGCCCCGAGATCTTAAAGAAGAATATGGACAGCACCATCACAAACAGAATATAGCGAATGTCATAGGAGAACATCACCGAAAAGGTCATACAAATAAAGCAGATCAGCTTGGTGACGCCGGACAGATTAAAAATCAGGTTGTCCCGGTCGATATAGTCAAACAGCTTTGCTTTCATCCCCGCATGTTCCCCCTTTCGTAGTCAATGAAGTTCTGCACAAAGGCCTGTGGGTCGGAAATTTGTGCCTTCACAGCCAGCTCATACAGGGAAGTGATTTTCAGATTGGCTTCCTCCGCGATCTTCTCGTCTGTCAGAATTTCCACCGCAGTGGCATCTCCAATCTTTTTACCGCCGGAAATGACAATGGCATGGGGCGTATACTCCAGCATCAGGTGCATATCGTGGGTAATCATAATGATGGTAACGCCCTGATCGTTGAGGCTTTTCAAGAATTCCATGATCTCGGTATAGTGATGGTAATCCTGGCCAGCAGTGGGCTCGTCCAGAATCAACACCTGAGGATCCATTACCAGCATAGAGGCCACCGTGACACGCTTTTTCTGTCCGAAGCTCAGAGCGGAAATGGGCCACTTTTTAAAGGGCGACAGACCGCAGATCTCAAGAGCCTTGTCCACCTTTTCTTCAATGAGCTTTTCGTCCATCCCCCGGATTCGCAGGCCCAGGGCTACCTCGTCATAGATCATGGGCTTACAGATCATCTGATTGGGGTTCTGCATCACATAGCCGATAACCTGAGAGCGTTCTTTAATAGTCTGCCCCTTCAGGCTTTCACCCCGGAACAGGATCTCGCCCTGATCCTCATTGACAAAACCGCAGATGACCTTTGCCAGGGTGCTCTTTCCCGCACCGTTGGTTCCGACGATACTGACCATTTCGCCTTCCTGAATGGTCAGATTGATGTCCTGAAGGATCTTACGTTTCTTGGTGTACTGGAAATGAAGATTTTTCACTTCCAGGATGGGAGGCCGGGTATTTTCCCCAGAGGCCTTGCTCTGCTGAAGGTGCCACTTTTGAAGTTCCTCCTTCACCAGCTCCATCCGCAGGGTATCCAGCCGCCCTGCGCCCATTTCCGGGGTTACGGTGATGCCAGCATATTTCATTGCGGTGACATACAGCGGCTCCCGAATACCCAAAGACGGAAGGATATTGGCAGCCATCAGCTCGTCCGGGGTCATATCCGCCACGATCCGTCCCTTGCTTACCACAATGATGCGGTCCACCTCCCGGTAGAGCACATCCTCCAGACGATGCTCGATGATGACCACGGTTTTGTGGTATTCCTTCCACACCCGGTCAATGAGGTCAATTGCCGTCTTGCCTGTGGCAGGGTCCAGATTGGCCAGAGGCTCGTCAAACAGTAAAATGGGGGCTTCGTTGACCATGACGCCCGCAAAAGAAACACGCTGCTTCTGACCGCCGGAGAGTTCATAGGGAGAGGATTTGAGCAGCTTGCCCATATCCACCATGTCAGCCACTTTCTGCACCGTCTCCACCATCTCGCCCTGCGCAACGCAGTCGTTTTCCAGTGCGAAGGCAATGTCCTCGCCCACGGTAAGACCGATGAACTGTCCGTCCGCATCCTGCAGCACTGTGCCCACGCTTTTGGACAGCTCAAAAATGTTCATTTCCTTCGTTTCTTTTCCGTGAATCTTCAGGCTGCCCTGGAGCTGGCCCTTATAGGAAAAAGGAATCAAACCATTGAGGCAGTTACCCAGTGTACTCTTGCCGCTGCCGCTGGGACCAACGATCAGCACCTTTTCCCCTTCGTAAATTTTCAGGTCGATATCATAAAGCGTAGGTTTTGCCTGGCTGAAATACTGAAAACCGAAATTTTCAAATTCTATAATCGCTTTTCTATCCGTGTTCTGCATCACTGTCTCCTAACTTACCCTTTGACCATGGTTCCCCACTGGCCAACCTTCGTAAATCCGATCTTACAATACAGATTGTGTTCATCTCCCCTGTCACAAAACAGGCAGGGCGTTTTTCCCCGGGCGAGAATATCTCTGCACAAGCGGCTGACGATGCTTCCCGCCAGGTTCTGCCCCCGATACTCTCGAGTCGTAGCCACGCCGCCGATCATGGTGGTATAGCTGCTCTGGGCCGTGCTGTTGGCATGGGATACCACAGCGCCGTCACGCCGAATCAGATAATGGGTGCCTGTATTCCCGGCGATCCGATCATGGATCATCTGCTTGGAGGTGTAGAGATTCTTGATCTCCGGAATGGTCTGGAGAAAATCGAAGATATCGTCCACATCCGAAAGGGTTCCTTCCTGAATATCCGTCTCCTGCCCCAGCAGCTTTTCCGGCTTTTCCAGCAAATAGAGGTCCTTGACCCCCAGGCTGTACTCAGGCAGCAGCTTCTGAACCTGCCGGACATTTTCCATCTTTCCCATGACCACATCCGGCACATAGGTTTCTAGCAGCTCACCGAGAAACGTAAGATTCACTTCGTCGGCATACAGGATCAGATTCTGGTAGAAACACAGGTACACGCCCCGAATCTCATCCTCAATATCCATATACACCGTCTGAAAATCCTTGTCGAATCCGAAATCCCCGATATCCGCTAGCAGAAAGGTGTTATATACCGCCTCCCGCCGAAGATAATCCATCAGGGCTTCCCGGTCTTTTTCTGTACATTTCCGAACCATAGCCGCCTCCCACTCAGTCCTCGTAGACCACTCTGGGCGCTTTTCGCATGGTAAGGCGCCAGCTTGTGCCGGTGCCAATATTGTAAGCTCTTGCAAAGCTACCCTGGTTAATAGCCACTGCCATGCAGTCCAGACTGTTGACATACACAAGTGGTTCGCCCACACATACATCCGCAAAGCTCTTGGCATAAACCAGGATGTTCTTATACAGGGTTCTGGTCTCGTTTTCAATGCTGATCTCTACACGCCCACCGTGGGATACACCCAGCTTCTTGAAGAGTTCTCTGGAAATATTGGTCCAAAGGCTACCGAAGCGAACGTCCAGCACGTCGATGGTCCCGCTGACCTTCTCACCGTCATAGACAGCCTCCACCACAGGCAGTTCAATGACGCTTTCCACATCCACCACAGGCCCCACCTCTTCAAAGGAGATCAGCCCGGAGGCCAGTTTTGCGCCGGTATAGGCATAGATGTCTCTGCCGTGGAAGGTATAGCTTTCACCGGAGTTTGGAAGTCGGTTCACCGTCTCGTTGATCTCCCTTGCCTCGTCAATGCCGGTGATCCGCTTCACATGGGTCAGGGTACCGTTGTCCGGCGTTGCGATATAGTGACCGTCCTTGGTACGAACCACGATGCTTCTTCGGGTCGAACCCACACCGGGGTCCACCACGCTGACAAATACGGACCCCTCCGGCCAGTATTTGACGGTCTGAATCAAGCGATAGGATGCCTCCCAGATGTCGTACTGAGGGATCTCATGGGTCAGATCCGAAATCCGAACATCCGGGTCCACACCATAGGCAACGCCGTACATGGCGCTGACCGCGCCGTCAGCAGTTCCAAAATCAGATTGTAATACCAGTGGTTTTTTCATAATTATATCTTCCTTTTTCTGCTAAGGACAGGAAAGTCCTTGCAAGACTAGTATAGTTTCCTCGCCGCTGCCCTGTCAAGCTTTATTTGATAAAGGCAACCGTTTACACCTTTCCCCCTCTTTCAAACAAACTACTCATCATATTCACATTCTCCTCACTGAAGAAAATAGCGCTCAACCTCCACCGAAACCGGCGAGTTTGAGCGCTAAAAGATACAATTCAATTTTTCTCTGTAAAACCACTTGACAACACATCAATCGCATATTGTGCTGCGTCGGAAATGTATTGCCCCTTCCGTGTTACGACAGCCGGCTGCCGATTGTAAGTCGCTCCCTCAATTTCGAAAATGCAGACATCCTCTTTTACTTTCTGATCAACAAATTGAAGTGGTAATACCGTTGCCGCAACACCAGCACATGCCATTGCCCATGCAGTTGTCAAACTGACAACCTCAGCTGCAATATTGGGGATGAAACCAGCAATTGCACACAGTTGGTCAAAGAGACGCCGCATTTCCTGTGATTGACCGACAACAACGAACGGAAGTTCTCTGCAGGAAGCGAAATGAATTTCCTTCTGTCCCGCAGACAGATTTAAACTACTCAGCAGTTCTTTATGAACTGCAAGCACTAATCGATCCGACTCTAACGGAATGACATCCAGAGTTGTTTCATCCACAGGAAGATTCACAACCGCAAAATCAAATTTCCCCTCAGCGGCTTCCTTTCTAAGAATGCCGCTTCCCGCCTCATGTAGCTTCACCATGATACCTGGATATTTGCTTCGTACTGACTTTACAATCTCTGGAATCAAATACGAACCTCGAAAGGGGGTAATTCCAATCGTCAACTGACCAGCCTCTCCTGTTTTGTATCGGTCCATAGAACGCAAAAGCTGATCTTCCTTGTATAATAATTCCTGCGCTTCCCGAATAAAATATTCACCCGCAGGTGTAAGCTGCACAGGAACGCAATTTCGATCAAAAAGCTTTACACCAATTTCTTTTTCCAAATTTAAAATTTGCTTGCTCAGCGCAGGCTGTGAAATATCAAGGCTTTCTGCGACTTGCGAAAAATTTCCAACTTGCGACAGCAATATAGCATATTGAAGCTGACGTGAATTCAAACTAAACACCGCCGTTTATAGTCATTTTTTACAGTAATACGCTACTAAGTAGCATATCTTTTTTCTCCACAAAAAGCAAGCTTTTTGAATAATAATTTTGTACTTGACTTTCTAAAAATACAGGCTATAATATAACCATCGGGTAATGACATCCATAACCCAACAGTATTTACAAAGGAGCGATTAAAATGCCGATTTCGTTGATCTACTTAGCAATTATGCTCGCTGTCATCTGTATTTGGTTCATTTTACTTAAGAGACCTGTTTATGAAGCAGTATTTGTGAGTTTCCTCGTACTCCTCACAATTACAGGCACTTGGGGAAATGTTCTTTTATACATTGATGATGCGTTGTCTACTTCCTTGCTTTATTCAATGGTTGCTTTTGTTTCCATGTCAATTCTTTTAACAAAAACAAAAGTTATTGACAGCTGTATTGCAGTAATTCTGTCGCTGATTGGACGAGTCACCGGTGGTGCCGGCTATACTGCTGTTATTGCCAGTGCATTTATGGGCGCGCTCTCCGGCTCCGGTCCGGGTAACGTTATGGCTACCGGCGCTATTACCATTCCTGCTATGAAACGCTCTGGTTTCCCTCCCGAGCTTGCTGCTAATATTGAAAGCAATGCCAGCTACATGGGTAATATGATCCCCCCCTCTTCCAACATTATCGCAGCTATGGGTGCCTTTGCTGCGCTGTATCCTGAACTGAATATCTCTACTGGTCAGTTCTGGATCGTACTTTGGGGTATCTCCATTTGGTTTATTCTGCAGCGTCTTATCATGGTTTGGAGCTTCTGTAAATACTATAAAGTTAAGCCCATGTCCAAAGAAGAACTGCCTGACCTGAAGGCCACGCTGAAGCAAGGCTGGCAGGGTCTGTTGCTTCCTGTCATTATTCTGCTGCCCTTTATTCTGGACTATCTTTTTAAAGACACCTTCTTCACATCTCGACTGGGTGAGACCGGTGCCAAGCATATGTCCAGCTCTATTCTTCTGTTTATTGGTGGTCTTGCATCCATCTACACCTGCCTGATTGCCAAGGATAAAAAGGTTGTTTCTATCCCTAACATTGCCAAGATGTTTGGTGAAGGCGTAAAGACCATTGCCCCTTCCATCGGTGTCTGCGTATTTGGTTATATGATTGGTTCTCTCTTTGGCGACCTTAACGTTGCAGAAGAAATGGGCGAGATAATCGCCAGTTGGAACTTTGGTAAGCTTGGCACTGTATTAGCTATTTGTCTGATTACATGCTTTATGGGTATGGTCATCCCCGGATCTTCTCTGGTCGTCATTTTTGGCTCAATGTTCATTACAACACTTTCAAATGTCGGTTGTGATCCCTTACTTGCAGCCGCTATGCTTCCCTGCATTTGTGGCGTAATGTGTGGCATTACCCCCCCCCTTGGTTTGGGTATGTATGCAGGAATGACTCTGGCAGAATCTGATTTCGATAAAACATTTAAAAACAACCTTTGGTGGGTGGCCGCACAGTTTATAATGGAAGTGGTTGTGCTCATGGGCTGGCTGCCTATTCTGGGACTATAAGGAGGTAATCATAATGAAAGAAACTTGCAAGAAAATTTCCAACGTGCTGAGAATTATCTTTGGCTACGGTATTATGATTTGCCTATTTGCCGGTGGTTTGACCTTCTTCGGTTATTTGGCTGCGCTCTTCATCGGAGGCGAAACAGCCACTGCTATATGTGTGTTCATATATAAAACAATTATTCCCTACATCATTAAGGCATCCACAATTCTTGTCTTGCTCGGCCTTGTGGTTATGTATCTAAATGGCGAAGTTGCTTTGACTCCTGACAAGAAGAAAACAGCAAAGCATGAAGGTGAGTTATAAACTTCTCATCAGGTGATACTCCCCCAGCGTAAGCATAAAAACTAGCGATACAAACAATGTTCCGGCTATAAGATCAGTCTCTAGCTGGAACATTGTTGTTTTATTTTGTTCTACATTCGGCCAGTACGTTCCAGGCCGCAGCAGTTGGCGATTCACTACATTTTGCATATCCATAGCTTTCAGAAATAACCATACCAGATAAGAGTAGTAGCCGTTCTTTTTTTAATTTCAGGCTTGACGCTTACTGATATTCAGTCCCGTATGCTGTATATTCTACTTGCGTTGTATTTTATTTCACACCTTAATAATACGCCGGCAGCCGACTCTTGTACAGAGCCGGCTGTCGTTATTTTTAAAATTTTTAGGGGCTACCTCACTGTTCCTTAGTGAGACAGCCACTATTTCCATTTACTTCAAATCCGGCAACAGATCATGCCGCATCATATCTGTTCCGTCCTCAGCAATCACTTTTACAGTATCCACGATCAGTCTGTGTTTTCTGTTGAATTCCTTCAGAGAATCCGCAGTGATCGTCATTCCAGCGATTCGGTCAGAGCTACTATTTACGCCGGTGATCTTCATGCCTTTAGGTCTGACACAGCGGTAATCTGCCAAAATCCCCTGCTGGCGCAGTTCCTCAAATCCCTCCAAATGGTCGAACACGCCGGGCTTACAATAAATGAAATCGTTCACCACATATTTTGCCTCCGGTCCTGTCAGTTCAACGGTTGGCTTTTCTCCTAAAGTCAGATCGATGACTGCTTTGATCACGTCAAAACCACAGGAACGCTTGATCAACAGATACTTCATATTTCCGCCTGTGCGGGCACAGAATTCCAAAACGGAGACACGCTTGCCATCATTGATCATTTGTATCAGCATTGGACAGTCTTTCAGTTCAAATGCATCCACGATTTGCTGCGCTACCAGGCGAATCTGTTCCATTATTTCATCCGACGCTGCTACAGGATATCTGCCGCGGAAAATGATGAAACGATCATCATCGTTGATTTTCTCGCTGTTGGAAACACAAAGCAGCTTGGCAACACCATTTTCAACATAGATGTCCACGCTAATCTCATCACCAGCAACAAATTCTTCCACAATTACCCCGCCGGTGCGGCTAATCTTAGCAGCTTCCGCAAAATAGTCTGCCAATTCGCCAGAATTCATAGCCTTGCGCACTCCCCTGGAACTATATGCATCCACGGGCTTGACAACAATCGGATACTGCAGATGTTGGATTTTGCCCCAGTCCAACTCGGTCATTTCCACATACCGGGATGTCGGGATGTTATGCTCCCAGAAAACCTTTTTCATGTATTTCTTGTCAGAAACCAACTGTGCGGTTTGGTAATCGATATACCACGGCAGACCTAGCATTTCCGACACCTGTGCCACCACCAGCAAAACCTGGTCTGCGCACACCGTAATCAGAAAATCCACTTTTTCGTCAATGGCAACCTTTTTGACCGACTCTACATCAAAAATAGGGATCTGATAGAAAATATCCGCAAAGGGCTTTGCCAAAGCATTTGCATTTCCATCCGCCAAAACCGTTGTAATATTTCGGGCCTTGAGCTGATTGATCAGCTCAATCTGAGGAAGGCCGCCTGCCAAAACAAGTGCTTTCATATAATTCTCCCTTTTTAGGCAAAGCAACCGCTTTTGCCCAACTAAACACTATTGCTCTGTAGTTCCAAATATCGTGTCGATTAGTGTTTCGAAATCATCGCCCGAACGTGGCGTATAACGTTTGATCATAATACTCTCCGGCATCTCCCCCCGGACAAAAGGATTATAGTTGCTTGCGTGGATACTTTCGCCCATATAACGGAAGGCGCTATCACTGTTGCCGCAAAACAACAGCTCAAACCCCAGCTCATCGCGCAAAATGGGGATTGACGGCATAGACACCGCATAGTAGGGGTAGACAAAAAATCTAGGGGGGCTACCGAGTTCTGCTTCAATTTTATCACAAAGCTGAGACAAATCCTCGATCAGCACCTCACGGTAGGTTTCGGTACTTTCCTCGGACTTCAGCATCGTTCCCTTCCGGCCGTTCTCCGTATCGTGCAGATAATACGTGTGGGCACCGAACTCCACATAGCCAGAGTCGACCATTTCCCGTAGTTCATCCCAGTTGCTGTAATGCTCCCGGTAAGAGGTACCCTCCTGGGCCCAGTCGGTACGGTTTCCGATTATGGCAGCATTCATCTTCACGTCATACTGCTTTAGTAGTGGGTAGGCATGCTTATAAAAGCTGATGTCGCAGTCATCCACAGTCAACAGCACGCACTTTTCCGGAAGATCGATTTTGCCTGCCACAAATTCCAGCAGCTCAGACACAGAAATCACACGGATCCCCCGTTGCTCCAAAATCTGCAGGTGCGTCTCAAATTCCTCCAGCCAAATGGTATACGTGCCGAAATCTACACCGGCCGCTTCCTCTTCTTCAGTATAGAATTTATGATAGCAGATGGCACCGACCTGGATCTCTTTCTTCCGGGTCTCGCTCCACAACACCAGTGCGACAGCCAACACCACAATCAGCGCAGCGCATAATATTTTCTTCATTTTTCATAATCCTCTGTTGATTGCCTCTTCGCACTGCCAAGTTCGCTTTTGGCTTGCTTTTTGAATTTTTTCTTTAGAATCGGCAGAATCTTATGGCGATAGCGGATCGGTACAGCCGCGCAAGCGACGAAGATCACTGCAATCAAACCGTAGCGAAGGACGGTATTGCGATACATAAACAAGCTCAGCAGTGTAGCGGCCACACATACCAGAATCACTGCACAAATTGCCGCTAGATTGATATACTGGCCATAGCCCGCCTGTTTTACTAGTAGATAATTGATGACAAACAGCAAGACGAAGGCGCAGACATTCGTCCACACCAGCACATCGTATCCCCAAGTGGGCAGCAGCACGATCTTGACCGCAATACTCACCACCGCCACGATGCCGGTATACACCGCCGTCTTTACCACCTTTTTATCGTAAGTAAGAATAATATTGAAGACAGATGCCACGGACTGGAACACAATCCCAAGAATCAATCCAGGGATCAGCTCCACCGCCGCCATGTACTTGCTGCCACCAAGAATCCAAACGATCTCAGGTGCGAGCAAAATGGTACCCGACGCCACGACCACGATACCGGCGCTGTAAAGCACAACACCCTTTCTGACGACTGCGGTATTATTCTGATTCAGATTGTCCATCAGCCAAGTGGTCACTGCGCCGGAAAGCGCCTGAAACAAAATGGTTAGAATATGGATGGTCGAGGTGGTCATACTGACCACCGCAGCTGCTTCTGCCCCCATCATGCTCTTGGTCACCATGGTATTGGATGAAGTCAGTAGGGTGACCGTCAGATAGTGGACCAACAACGGCAGGGACAGTCTTAGTGCGTATCCCACGTGTCTAGGTTGGAAAGAGCGCCCCTTCATGACCATACTTGCCGCACATACGATGCCGATAACGGACATAGGGATATAGGTGCCGTAGATCCGGGCGCCCAGTCGCTGTTCCTCCGGCAGCACCACCACCATGATCAGTGCGACGGCCGTGGGTACAACCAGATTCAGCATAGACACAGCGGCAACGGACTTATAGCGGTACAACGTCCGCTCACGGGCCAGCCAAATGGCCTTGCAAGACTGGAAGGTCATGGTAAAAAACATCATATGTACAAAATCCGGCGGAATTGCCACGATGGAGTATATCCACGGACTGCACATCTGAAACAGCAGATAGAAGCCGAGGGTGAGCAGACAACCGGAGATCGTCACAGAAGAAATATACTTGTCGTAATCCTCCGGGTAATCATAGTATGCCCGGCTTAGAGTTGAGTGTAGCTCCGCACCTGTGATGATAAGCAGTGTTGTCTGCCAGCTAGCATAATTAGAAAACTCACCGTAATGCTCCGTGGACATCAATCTTGAAAAGATTGGCGTTGTGATAAACGACAAAGCTTTAACCATAAAATTGCTGACCACATACCAAAAACCAGCTTTCAGTGCCAATCCAGTACTGCCTCTTTTTTCATTCGCTTCCATTTTAGTCCCCAAAGGGCAAGTTCGCCCTTAAATCAACAAATTTCACTTTGAGTTTTCTCCTCGTTCAAAAATTACACCGTCCATAAGCATAAGCACATAGAAAAGCATGTAGAATGTACCATGGGTATGGGCGCTGAAGAAAGATGTCACCACAATGATGATACCCATCCAACGGTAAGGACCCTTTGCAAATACCGCGCAGCACAGATAGAAAATATAGGACAGCACAGTTCCTATAATACCATATTTATACATGGTGGCGAAGAATCCAGGAAGATTAAAATCGACATTTTCCACGGAGTCAGATACGCCGATTATATACTGCGAACCGCTCATTTTGTATCGGATCAGCGAAAGAGCACGTTCAATTCGGCCGGAAACGGCAGTACTGCCTGCATTTTCTTCAGCAAGCTCCGCAGCCTGCTTTGCAGCCTCTGCCTTTTCCTTTGCCGCTTCCTCCGCATCGGTCTTTGCTGTCGTCGGCTGTACCGCCTGCGTTAGGGCTTCTGTGCTTTCCTCAGCCGGCTGCACCGTCTGCGTTGGGGCTTCTGTGCTTTCTTCAGCCGGCTGCACCGTCTGCGTTGGGGCTTCTGTGCTTTCCTCAGCCGGCTGCACCGTCTGCGTTGGGGCTTCTGTGCT
>CAZEPQ010000045.1:1258-13799 GCA_964514175.1 uncultured Oscillospiraceae bacterium | reverse complement strand
TACAAGTACTTCATGTACACCACCATCGGCTAATTCAGAAAAACTGAATCCGTAAATAACCCTAACATATCTACCGCCCGGTTCGGAAAATCCGAACCGGGCGCTTTTTGTCCAATGAAAACGGCGGCAATTTAGTTGCAGTGACCTTATAGTAGTGCAGTATCCTGGACGCTGCAAAAAAGAAAACCAGGACCTCATTTCTGAGCTCCTGGAAACAATGTTTTTTAATTGAATCAATTAGCTGCGCATTCCCCGTCTATATTGCTTTGGCAGTTAGGCGGGGAGGTTCACTAGAGCTTTCTCCTCTCTATTTTTTGTTTGCGTATCAGGTGTCAGGAGGATTTTGACACATCGGGCATAACGGACGGAGATTTTTTACAAGTCAGAAGGCTGACCACGACAACCAGGATCAGGCATGCCAGAGCGCCGGGCAGGGTAGCACCCAGGCCAAACGGCGAGCCCATGGCTTTCCAGACGGAACAAACGACGAAGCCGCCAATCATACCACTGATAATTCCCTGCTTGGTGGCCTTTTTCCAGTACAGGGCTGCCAGAGCGGGAATGCCGACCGCAGCGGCATAGAAGTTGTAGATGGTGGTCAGGATCGTATACGCACTCTTGATATACAATGCAATCAGAAGTGCGCTGAGGGCCAGAACCACGCTCATAATCCTGGAGAGGAGCAGGATCTGCTTTTCTGTCATATCGGGTTTAATGGTCTTGACGATATCGTTGACCACGGTCTGCATAGACACCAGCAGGTAGCTGTCAGCAGTGCTCATCATTACGGACAGAATGCCGGCCAATGCCAAACCGGTCAGGCCAGCAGGCAGTGTGGTGATAGCCAGCGCGGGAATGACCGCATCGGTGCTGCCGTAGGTTCCAAGTACGTCCGGGAGAAGCTGCTGTGCAGCCAGAGCCATGACAAGGATCATGGAAACACAGACCGCATAAACCGCAGTTCCCCAGAAGAGCCCCCGCTTGGCGTCCTTACGGCTCTTGGCCGCAAAGGCACGCTGCCACATTTCCGCACCGGCTACGGTGATGACCAGATAGCTGATGATGTCACCCAGAAGCCTTCCATCCACATTGGGGATCAGATAGCTGGTATCGATGTTTGAAACGAAGTTTCCGACACCACCCAGAGCGGTGATGCTGGAAATGGGAACCATAGCATATACAAAGATCACCAGCATAAAGAACTGAACCACATCTGTATACACCACGCCGAACAGTCCAGAAGCGCCTGTGTATATTATGAAAATACAGGTGGCGATTAAAGCGCCTAGCTCATAGGAAATGCCGTATTCCGAACCCAGCAGCTTTACGATGGTGGCAGTTGCGGTGACCTGAGAGGCAACCGTTCCCATCATCGCCAGAGCGATCATAATTGCGGATATGATCTTGGCACTTTTGCCAAAGCGGAACTCAAACAGCTCCGGAATGGAGGATATGCCGTGATGGTTGCCTACGTCATAGATCCGTCCGGCATAGGCGGAGAACAGGAACATACCGATCATATACGGCAAAGCGGTCATAAGACACTCGATTCCGTTGGTATAGCCCAGACCGGCCCGTCCCATCATGGAACTGCCGCCGATGATGGTAGCACAGACCGTAGCCATGAGTACCACGGGACCAAAGGAGTTTCCGGCTATATAGTAGTCTTTGGTGTTCCTGATGCGTTTGACTGCAAAAACTCCGATCAGCATCATACCAATCAAATAAGCCACAATGATAACAAGGTCAATGAGTTGAATCTGACTGTGATCCATTTACAGCACCCCTTTGCATAAAAGTAAAAGATAATTTCATTATAGCGAGACTATGTGAACTTGTCAACAGTTGATAAAAGATGACTGTCATGCGGATTTTTTAGTTGATTTTTATGTCATTTAGCGATATGATGAGCAAAGAAAGAGAGGCGGAAAACGATGTGTATTTCTGAGGACGGACGAGATTTTTCACTGCTACGGATTATGCCCATGATCCTAAAAGTGATCCTTTCCTGTTGGAATCGGGCACAATATCCCTATACAAAGTCACAGCTTATTTTGCTCATAACCATGCTATGGAAAGACTCCCTGACCATGAAAGAGGCTGCCTCCTGCATTGCCTCATCAAAGGAGCAGGCCACACGAGCTGTAGCTCCTTTGGTGGACAATGGGCTATTAGAGCGGTATACAGACGCTGCAAACCGTAACTATGTCCACATTCGGCTCACAGAGACGGGGCGTGAACTTGTTCTTGACATGCTAGAAAATCTATACGATAACATCAACAGGCTGTTTGATCAGTCCATCAGCAATGAGGAAAAGTTGCAGCTCCGAGACGCGCTGACAGATTGTATCCGTATTTTGGATAAGGTGTTGTAATTCACGATAATGCTTTGGGGAGGGATTCTTATGATTCAGAAAATTGCCGTAATCGGCACCGGCACCATTGGCACTATGATGGGCGGCTTTTTAGCCAACTCAGGCTACGATGTCACTATGGTTCCCCAGTTCCGCCCAGAGGTGGCGGAGATTCTGTGCAGGGATGGCATTCAAATTGAAGTCGACGGCAATGTCATACACGTTGGCGCAAAAGCGGTTTACGGCCCGAATCTGACCGTGGAAGACGGTCCCTTTGATTTGGTCTTGCTGACGGGCAAATCAAATGACACAGAACAGGCACTGGATCTGATTATTCCGTTTACTACAAAGGACTGCATCTTTTGCTCTCTGCAAAACGGAATTAATGACGAAACGATCATTGCCAAAGTTGGCCCGGAGCATGTTATCCCCTGCATCTGCTTTGCCGGAGGGCAGCAGCCTGCACCGGGCTACGTCAAGACCCATGACGGACGGTTCATTATCGGCGAACTGGATGGCAGTGTAACGTCCCGTCTGAAGGAGCTGGCGGAAATTCTTTCCTGCGCAAAGCGGGTAATTATATCGGACAACGTGATGCTGGACCGTTGGGGAAAGCTGGCGGAGATCTGTCTGACCGTCTCGGTTCCCACCGTATCCGGATATCCTCTATTCGCAAGCCACAACGAACCCAACGTACAGCGTGTGTTCGGTCATCTGGCAGTTGAGACTTTTTCTGTCGCAATGGCGGCAGGCTACGCGCTGCGTCCGATCCTGAATCTGGACTTTCAGGAATGGGCGCAGATGGCCCATTCCCCCACAGAAGAATGCGTGTACAAGCTGCTTAACCGCCCAGATGCCCCACCCCAACCAAAGGAACCCGGCTCCGCCGGACCAATGGAGCAGCCTGTGGATGCCTACACCTTGGATATTCAGCGTGGCCAGCCTCTAGAAATTCCCTATACAAACGGCTATGTCATAAATAAGGGGCGGGAACTAGGCGTTTCAACGCCAACCCATCTGTTGCTTGTAGAAATGATTCAGGAAATTGTCACAGGCAAACGGAAGGCATCCCCCGAAAATCTGGTCGAATTGCTGGAAAAGTTATCCACTTAACAGAAGCCTGCACCGTGTACAGTTTGATACCGCCCCTAGGGACAATGCCCCTTATGTGACCCGAATGACCGCAACCTATGAAACGATAAATCCCCTGCCGCAAAACACGAGTTTTGCGGCAGGGGATTTTTGCATACTCTGTATAGACGCTTCCAACGAGCTTTAACACAACTTTTTTTCACTGAAGCTACAACCAAAACAGCCTCATCCAGGGAAGTAAATTTGCTCTGGATTCGTCTCCTGCTCTAGATAAGCAACGAATTCACGGGTCAGCAATGTCGCCTTCTCCGGGTTCCAGACACACAGAAGGTGTGCAACCTCATCCCGGATTCGGTAGGCCTTCACGCTGGGATTTGTATGGAGAATACACATCCCTGTACCAAAGGCCACGGCATAGCCTGCCTCTGCCATAAGGTAGGTGGAGTAGGGATTGGCCGTGCTAAGCAGGTTCTCGGGAACAAACCGCTCCTTCGCACAGAAAGAAAGCACCGTATTCGTATGGGGCTCATTGTCCACTACATAGAAGGGCATCTCACAGAATTCCTTCAGGGTGGCATTTGCGGATGCGTTGGGATGATCCTTGTTTACAAAGAAATACTGGGGTGTGGTACAGATAGAAATAGATCGAAGATCTGAAAAACAGTCTCCATAATCATCCGTACAGAAAACCACGTCGAATTTTCCCTCTGAAAGCCAGGTAATCAGGTCCTGATGGCTCTCCGGTTGCCCCAACCAGTACTTCACATTTCGCTCCTTAGAAAAGCTATCGCATAGATCGGACAGGACCGGAGCCAGTCGAATCCCAGCAGCACAGCCTATATTGATCACATTTTCACTGTTTCGGGCTTCTTTTTTGATCTCCAAAAGGGCCTGCTCCAAGCCAGTACACATTGACCGAAAGGTCTTTTCCATAATGCGCCCCGACTCTGTTAGGATTACGCCCCTGGACTTTCGCACGAACAGAACACAGTCCAGTTCCTGCTCAAGCTGACTGATCTGCTTACTGAGGGCCTGCTGCGTAATATAGAGTTCCTTCGCCGCTGTCGAGAAGTTCAAATGCTTTGCAAGCGTTAGAAAATAAAGGATTTTGGTTTCATTCAGCATACAACGCAACTCCCTCCCTAGTTTTCTCTATTCTACCACGATACCCCGGAAAAAACCACAACCATAAAGTCAACTTTTTGGTTGTAGCTTTCCGGGAATTTAGTTGTTTTTCGTATTCAAAGAGTCTCGATATAATGTGAATATACTAAGAAAAGGAGGCGATGTCGCCATGCGACTATACTTCTCAGAACTGGCAAAGGAACTGCAGCTCCCCGGCGTATCCTATCCTCCGGCCGGCGATGTTCCACCGGAGCCGCCCAAACCCCAAGGCGGTTCCCACACACACCCGAATGTCTGGGGAAAAGCTGGCGGAGAAAAGGCCTTGGCTTACCTCAAGGAACACTATCCTCCCGGCAGCACCTTCGAGTACGATGGACATGGCGACTGCTGGATGATGCTGGCGATCATGGATCAGCTCCGGGACAGAAAGCTATGCACCTATCTGGGCGGCCCCTTTGACAAGGTTCTGGACATTGACCCCTACCGCACAGGCCCGGAGGCAGCTCCGGGGCAGCCCTGCACCTTTTCTCTTGTAGAGCAAGGCGATGACGTTTGCCTGACGGTCCATCTTGCCCCCGACGGCAGCCCCTTTGATATGCCTTTCTCGGAAATCATTGCTCCCCAGATTCCGGCAGGTAAAAACATTTATGTACGATTGGACGGCAGACATCTGCTGTTCGCATTCCCCATTTCCCTGACCTATGGCGCCACCTGTCGCTCACTGATCATGGACTATGCAGGGGAATGCGTCTGCTCCGTCAGCAACCGTGATGATTTGGAGGTTGGCGATTCCGTGCAATCTCCGTTTAATTAAAACAGCTTAAGGAGGTACTTGTAATGAAAAAGATTGTTAGCTTGTTGTTGGCCCTGACCATGGTTCTGGGACTGCTTGCCGGTTGTGGCGGAGACGTCGAATCTGCGGCATCCGAGGCAGAGAGCGTCGCGTCTGAGGCAGTCGAAACTGTGGAAGCATCAACACCTGAAGCCGCCCCTGTGGAAGAGCCCGCAGAAGAAGCTGCTGTCAGCACCGTAGAGGAGTCAGTGGCAGAACCTGAAGAAGCTGCGATTCCTGAGAACCCCTATTCCTTCCCGCTGGAAGAGCCCACCACCCTGACTGCATGGGCAATGTGGATCCCCGGTATTGAGCAGTTTATAGACTCCCCTATGGATACCCAGGTCGCACAGGAAATGCAGAAGCTTACCAACGTAACCGTTGAAATGACCCTGGCATCCAGCCCCGAAACGGCAATGACCGAGATCAACCTGATTATTGCCAGCGGCGATTATCCGGATCTCATCAACAACTTTGCCGGTTACTACAGCGCCGGTATCGACTCTGCCATCGAAAACGATGTCATTGTCAACATCAATGACTATCAGGAATTCCTGCCCAACTACTTTGCAAAGCTCAGCGAGCGCGGTGCCGTGGACGATGCTACCTCTGATGGCGGAAACATCGGCTGTGTCTACCAGGTCAATACCAGCTATGACTCCGCTCAGAGCGGTCTGGTACTTCGCCAGGACTGGCTGGAGGAGTTGGGACTGGAGGAAGCTCCCACCACATATGATGAGCTTCACGACGTACTTATGCAGATCAAGGATGCATATGGAACCACAGAAACTATCTTTATCCCCAAGACCGGTATTCCCGACACATTCTTTGACGGCTTCGGCAAGGGACTTAACTTCATTATGAACAACGAAATGGGTTCTGCTCCCTGGAACTACGTCGAAACCGACGATGGATTAGAGGTCGTCTTTGGCTTTATGGACGACAGCTTCTATGATGCCCTTGCCCTGTTGAATCAGTGGTACAACGACGGTCTGTTCTCCAGCGACTATCTGAACCACAACTATAATGTGGACGTATCTGATATGACCGTGGGCGCTTCTGCATGCCTGTACGCCACCCAGCAGACTCTGAATGCAGGCAATACCTTTGAAGAGCACGCGTGGGCCGCATACCCCAACATTTCCGACACCGGCGAGAAGATCGTTGCTGCTGCGGATCAGTATTCTGCCATCGCTGCCCAGGGCTATGCCATTACCACCACCTGCGAGAATCCTGAACTGGCTGCCGCTTATCTGGACTTCCAGTATACCGACGACGCATATATCCTCAACAACTACGGTGTCGAGGGAGTCTCCTTCGACTACAACGACAAGCAGGAGCCCGTTCTCAGCGACCTGATTATGAATAACGCGGACGGAATTCCGCAGGCCTACGCTCAGTTCATTTGGCTCAGTGTCACTGGCTCCTTCTATTGCGACTCCGATCGGTTTAAGAGCAACTATTGCGAAGAGGCAAAGGCTTGCATCGACGTTTGGAACAGCAGCTACGACTACTATGAGTCCCCCTACAACACTCAGAATATTCAGCTCAGCGCAGAAGAACTGGAGGAGTATTCCAAGACCTTCTCCGACATCTCCACCTACTGCAATGAGAAGGTTGCATCCTTTATCACCGGCCAGACCGAGCTGACAGAAGCCAGCTTTGATGAATTCCGCGGAAATATAGAAAACATGGGCATCAACGATTGCCTGGCTTTGTTCCAGGCTGCCGCTGATCGTTACGTGGAATCCATGAATCAGTAATCCAGCACCGCCGGGATGACCGTTAGGTCATCCCGGCGGATACAAGGAGGAATACTATGCTGACAGCAAAAAAACTGTCTCCAGAGCTACAGATTGAACGTTGGGAGGATCGTCGGGACATCAAAAACCTTATGGGCCGATATGTCTACGATTGCCTAATCAAAAACGAGAAGGAGATATATGCTTCCCACTGGTCATCCCGGGAGGATGTCTGTCTGATGTTCCCAAACGGCACCTATAAGGGCGCCGAAGCGGTAAAAGGCTTTTATGCAGCACTGGATCGGTATAACCTGGCCCGAGCCCAGTGGTACCGCGAATTGTTCCCGGAGAAGACAGAAAAGTTCTCCGATGAGCAGATGTACGGCATCGGATCTTATAACGGAAAGCATCTTACCACTCCCTGCATTTATGTAGCTGACGACGGAGAAACCGCCCAGGCCATCTATTGGTGTCATAATGTCGCAGATGCCATGTGCGCTGCAGGCAGCATGAACATCTGGAATATTGGCCTGATTTATCTGGATCTGGTCTATGAAAACGGCGCATGGAAGCTTTGGCATATGCGTTGCTGCTACGAAGTGGATGGCCCTCACGGTCAGCCCTTTGGCACAAAGCTTACCCTTCCCGGGGAGGAAATTCCCTATCTCAAGGAACAAATCGCCCTCGCCGAAGCCTGGTTCCCAAAGCCGAATGACCCAACGCCATCTCATATCTGCTACTATATCGGCAGAGAAAAGCCGGAGTTTCCCCATGCACCGGCCCCCTATGAAAACTGGGACGATACCCAGAGCTACGGTATTTGAGGAGGGACATTATGGAACAGAAAAAGTATCCTTTCCCCGCGTATTTTGAATGCTGTCCCTATGAGCCCCTTCTGCCGGATTACACTCCTGAGCAGCAGTTAGAGGCCGTTCTCGCAAAGGACGAGATCATGAATGTAATGGGGCTGCGCAACTATTACTATGCAGTGAATGATCTTCCCGGCGCTGTGGATGCGCTGTGGGTGCAGGAGCCCCAAAACCGCGCCACCGCCAGTTTCGGGTCCAACTGGGGCTTCTACATTGGCTGGGAAGAGATTCAGCGGTATCTAAAGGAGAGCTGGGCCACTCAGGAAATCGGTGCCGCATCTCAGTCGGTAAATACGCCCCTGATCTATGTAGCCTTTGACCGAAAAACCGCCCGTGGCCTTTGGTACTGCGATGGCTACGTTACGGACAAGAAGGGCAATACCGAGGTGATATACCAGAAGGTTGCCGCAGATTTTATCCTGGAAGGCGATAGCTGGAAGATTTGGCATCTGGTATTTGGCACGGATCTTGTAGACGCATTGTATACCGATCCAATCCCCGCCGATCGGGGCCCCTACGGGGATATCCCCAAGTGGTTCGGCACACCCACGGTCGCTTGTATTACCCACGATCCCCAGTACAACTGGAACGACAACTATCCCCCGGAGCCGGAGGCCTATGAGACCTTCGATCTTCGCAAGAGCTATGCTCCGGAAGGCTGTCCCAGATATCGCAAGCATATGCGGGAGGTGAAAAAGCATGCGAAAAAGTAACCTTACCTTCGCCCAGCGTGTTCATAACGCCTACGGAAGCCAGGAGGTAGAAAATGTCCGTGCCCTCCATGCGTTTGGCCATGCACGGAATCTGTCTACCCGGGAATGGGGCGAGATTTGGTCCACCAGCCCTGAGACTGCCTGGGCCCATAGCTTTGGGCGGAACCGGGGCATGGAATCCATCTGGCGGATCGCCGTAGCAAACTACGATGTGAAGGGTTGCATCAACTATCTAAAGCTGTTTGAAGCAAATTCCGATGCCCTGGGCTTTGATATGCGTTCGATGATGATGGTTGCCATGCACACCCTGTCTACAGAGTGCATCGAGGTGGCGGATGACGGCAAGACTGCCCGAGCCTGGCATCTGACCCCCGGCGGCAGCTTTAATAACCTGATGAAACAGCCTGAAATGCCCGGAATGCCCCGCAGACTACCTCAGATCGGCGGCGGCTATGAGCGGTACGGCTCAGATTACATTCTGGAAGACGGCCAGTGGAAACTCTTGCACGAGCATATATCCCCAGATCTTCACGGTTCCTTCTGGCACGGCGATTTCTTCTACGGACCCTTTGTCCAGGAGCTGAAGGGCGGAGATGACAGGCCTATGCGTCCGCCTCCCAGCAATAAATTCGATCAGATCATGCCGGATGTGTTCCCTGATATGGACGAATTGAAGGATAATCATATGGATTATTCCGCACTGCAGCCGGTACAGCCTTCTTGTGTGCCTCCAGTCCCCTATGAAACCTTTGATGAAAATAATACCTATGCACCAATTTTGAATCCGGATAACTTTAAAGAGTAACGAGTTGGGGTAGGAACTGAGAACAGTTCCTACCCCACATTTTTGCAGAAAAAAGAGAGTCCTGACATACAAAGCCTCCGGCTGATCCTGGGGACGCAGAAATCTTTTTTCTCTCTCGCCTGTCATGTCATTTTATCAGACATATATTCACGCTATTTTATACCCAAGTTTGGGTAGACATCCTGAACAGCAAGGCGCAGATTGCGCCTTGCACAACTTTGCAGATGTGATATAATTTCCCTGTACAGATATATCCGGATGCGTTGGAGAAGTAATCTAAATTTTGTGGAGAATTCTCCGGACGGATCATCGTCATGGAAAGGACAATGCACATGATGGAAACAAAACAGCCTCCCATGCCCGACTTCGGAGCCAGAATGCGGGAGGAAAACAACAAGAAAGCATCCAACTATCGATATCTGAATCAGTTCGCACAGAAAGGACAGATCGTTTTTACGGGTTCCTCCCTTATGGAACAGTTTCCGCTGAACGAACTGATGATGAGTGCCGGCATTCAGAAGGTGGCCTACAATCGTGGCTTTGGCGGCTACATTACCACACAGCTTCTGGAGGTTCTAGACGACTGCATCCTTGATCTGGAGCCGTCTAAGCTGTTCATCAATATCGGAACAAACGATCTCGATCTCATGGATGACCCCATTGGCAATCTGGTAAGAAACTACCGGGAGATCCTGAACCGCATTCGCCAGCGACTGCCGAAATGTCAGATTCTCATGATAGCCTACTATCCTGTCTGTCGTGAGATCACCGGAGGCTTTACCCCGCCACCGGGAAAGCGAATGCGGACAAAGGAGGCTGTCGACGAGGGGAATACTGTAATTATGGCTTTAGCCGATGAATTTGGGATTCCCTTTATCAACGTCAACCATGTTCTTGCGGATGAGGACGGTTATCTCAGACCGGAACTCGCCTCCGACAGCATTCACATGTGGCCTAACGCATATCAGCTTATCTTGGAAGAACTGAAACCATACATCTAAAACGTATCCCCCAGCAACGCCGTCGCAAGCTTCATATGGCTTGCGACGGCGTTTTTTGGGCCCCAGCGCACTCATTTTGCCGCTCTCTCTTTCCCTCAGCAGGGACACTGCTTTTCTAAGTTTTCGTTGTGCTCCTTCAGCATATAGCACTTAGTGAACCTCTCCACCTGATTCGTAGAATCAGATGGAGATAGCGCCGCAAAAATTTATCATTCAAACCTGTATGTGGTCTCATGCGCCCACACCTCTCCCGCACGGAGAATGGGCTTGTCGAAGTGGGGTATGTCCATAGCATTGGGGAAGAACTGAGTTTCTATCGCTACACCGTCACGGAAGCCGTAGCTGCGCTTGCCGGCGGGTTCATCAATGAAGTTGCCACTGTAGAGCTGTACACCGGGCATATCGGTGGCCGCAGTCATGGTAATACCGGTAACGGGACTGGTAAGTCGGGCAAAATCCCCCTTATCCTTCAGCACGAAGTTGTGATCGTAACCCTGACAGAACTGAAGCTGCTCATGCGCTGCCCCAATGTCCTGCCGAAGCGGCTTGGCATGACGAAAATCAAAGGGGGTATCCTGCACAGAGGCAACGACACCTGTGGGCAGGGTGTTCTCGTCATTTTCCGTATAGAAATCCGCATTGAGGGTCAGTAACTGTCCCATGGGATCCACGCCGCCGGAAAGATCGAAATAGCTGTGGTTGGTAAGGTTCACCACCGTATCTCGGTCGGTTTCGGCACGGTAGGCAATGTGAAGGCAATTTTCCTGATCAAACCGGAAGCAAACGGTAAGTGTCAGGGTGCCGGGATAGCCCTGATCTCCATCCGGAGATACAAGGTGCATCAGTAGGGTATCCTCCCGAGCCTCCGCAGAAAACATCCGCTGATGGTAGCCGTGGAATCCACCGTGCAAATGGTTCGGCCCGCTGTTTTTCTCCAGCACATAGAGGGCATCGTTCAAGGTAAAGATGCCGTTACGGATTCGGTTGGCATGACGTCCCACCGTTGCTCCCAAATAGATCTCGCCATTCTCATAGCCCTGAGGGTTGCCGTAGCCCAGCACCACATCCACCAGATTGCCGTTTTTGTCCGGTACCCAAATGGCCTGTACCGTGGCGCCGTAATCCAGAATGTCCACATAGCTTCCAGCTTTTCCATTGAGACGATATAGAGTAACCTCTGTTCCGTCAGACAATTTGCCAAAAGGAATGCATTGAATCATTAGTATCTCCTCCAGATGTTTTTTTCATTATACACTACCCATAGCTGAAAGTCATTTCTAACTTTAAAAGAAAAAGCCCATGTGCGTCCAAACTGAATCAATCCCAAGCCTAGTGCAATCTGTACTTTACCACAAATTGTTCTATGGCCTCTATCGCCTCTTCTTTCTCCAGATATCGCTCCAATATAATCGGGCATTCCACCGCGCCGGAGCGCTGCCTTGGAACAGATAGCCCCTGGCGGAATTCTCTAATAGAGCACCCCATCCTGCGGCGCATCATCTGATTTAAGTATTTCGGATCTGAAAATCCACTTGCAAAGGCCACCTCTGTTGCTGTAACTGAAGAATCTGACAACAGGGCAATGGCTCGCTCAAACCTCATGTTATTCAAATATGCTTGAAAAGATACACCAAACTGTTCTGAAAAGAAATGAGACACATAGGTCGAGGTCAACCCCTCCAACAATGCAAGATCCTTTAGGCGAATAGGCTCCGCATAGTGCTGTTCAATATAGTCTAAAATCCGGTTCATTCGCTGCACCTTATCTCGAATCTGTGAACGATCCTGATCACTGAGCCGGTTATTGGGGATCGTTGACAACAGCCTGTGAAAAAGCGCTGTTACTCCAGCCATGCATTCATAGGCAAAATAGGGCCGCTCCTGCAAGTATGCCTTTGACAGTGTGCAAATCTGCGTAGCAAGCGTCATTAAGCGAATTGGATCAGAAACCTCTTCCGTCAGGTTCTGCTGTAAAAATCTTCTATGGCGCAGGTCGGTAAGATACTCC
>CAZEPQ010000045.1:0-1158 GCA_964514175.1 uncultured Oscillospiraceae bacterium | reverse complement strand
TTGACGTGGCGAATTCTGTCGGTGGTAATCAATTCAAATTCTTGCTGTGCCATTTTCTTCACCTCTACTTCAGTATAACAGATATATACACAAATCGCAAGATTGTCGGTTTCTCTTCGCAACATCGTAATTGTAAGAAGTAAGAAACTGAATTATAGTAAAAGAGGAAAAACTAATTAGGAGGCGTTTTCTATGCGTGAAATCTTTCCCGATATTCCCGTAATCCCCTTCGAGGGATCTACTTCTAAAAACGCTTTGGCCTTTAAATTCTACAATCCGGATCAGGTTGTTTTAGGCAAAACAATGAAAGAGCATCTGCCTTTTGCCATGGCATGGTGGCACAACCTCTGTGCCGCCGGCACGGATATGTTTGGACGGGATACCGCAGACAAATCCTTCGGGGCCGAGGAAAAAGGCACCATGGAGCACGCAAAGGCAAAAGTAGATGCTGGCTTTGAGTTTATGCAGAAGCTGGGCATCCAGTATTTCTGTTTCCACGATGTAGACATTGTCCCGGAAGCCGATGACATCAAGGAAACCAATCGCCGGCTGGATGAAATCTCTGACTACATCCTCGAGAGAATGAATGCCACCGGGATTAAGTGCCTCTGGGGCACTGCCAACATGTTTGGAAATCCCCGGTTCATGAACGGAGCAGGTTCCTCCAATTCTGCGGATGTATTCTGCTTTGCGGCAGCCCAAGTCAAAAAGGCCCTGGATATCACGGTCAAGCTAGGTGGAAAGGGCTATGTATTCTGGGGTGGCCGAGAAGGCTATGAAACTCTGCTGAACACGGATGTAAAATTCGAGCAGGAGAACATCGCAAAACTCATGAAAATGGCCGTGGCCTATGGCCGCAGCATTGGCTTCACCGGAGACTTTTACATCGAACCCAAGCCAAAGGAGCCCATGAAGCACCAGTATGACTTCGATGCGGCTACCGCAATTGGTTTCCTTCGGCACTACGGTCTGGATAAGGATTTTAAGCTGAACATCGAGGCCAATCATGCCACACTGGCCGGGCACACCTTCCAGCACGATCTGCGGATCTCTGCGATCAATGGCATGCTTGGCAGCATCGACGCGAATCAGGGGGATTACCTTCTGGGTTGGGACACCGACGAATTCCCCTTTGACGTGTATGAGCCGACCATGTGT
>CAZEPQ010000044.1:0-14507 GCA_964514175.1 uncultured Oscillospiraceae bacterium | reverse complement strand
AACTACTACAACTTCCATCCCGGCAGCCATGTGGGTCAGGGAATCGAAGCTGCGGTGGAGAAAATCGCAGATACCCTGAATCAGGTTATGTACCCGGAAATGAAAACCACGGTACTCCTGGAGACCATGGCAGGAAAAGGCAGCGAGGTGGGCGGACGGTTTGAAGAGCTGAGGGAGATCATTGACAGAACCGCCCTGGAAGACAAGATCGGCGTGTGTCTGGATACCTGCCACGTCTATGACGGCGGATATGACATTGTCAGTGACCTGGACGGTGTACTGACGGAATTTGATAAGATCGTGGGCCTCCATCGGCTGAAGGCCCTGCACTTAAATGACAGCATGAATCCCTTTGCCTCCCACAAGGACCGTCACCAGAAGCTGGGACAGGGCTCCATTGGCCTTGAAACCTTCCGCAGAATCATCTCCCATCCGGCACTGAAAGCACTTCCCAAGGTATTGGAAACTCCCAACGAGCTTCCCGGCTATGCGGAGGAAATCAGAATACTAAGAGAAATGGAATAATACAACCACACAAAATCCCCCAGAACCTACAAAAGATTCCGGGGGATCAGTTTCATCTTAGATTTCCATAATAACAGGCAGAATCATGGGATTCCGCTTGGTATTGCGGTAGAGGTAGCCGGACAAGCTGGACTTGATGCTGGCCTTGATGGTAGCCCAATCCTTCACATGCTGATAGGTGCATTCCTCCACAGCCTCGGCGGCGATTTCACGAAGCTCTTCCATCAAATCGCCGGACTCCTTGACGTAAACAAAGCCACGGGTGATGATGTCGGGACCGGAGATGATGGAACCATCCTCAGCGGACAGGTTCACCACAACAACGATCATGCCGTCCTGTGCTAGATGCTTGCGGTCACGGAGTACCACGCTGCCCACATCGCCCACGCCCAGACCATCCACCAGCATTTTGCCGGCGGGCACGGTGCCGGTGAGCTTGCAGGTGTTTCTTGTCAGTTCGATCACTCTGCCAATATCGCCCACGACCACACGGTTGGGATCCATACCCATGTTGACAGCCAACTGTGCATGACGCTTCAGATGCCGCTGCTCACCATGAACTGGAATAAAGAACTTGGGCTTCACCAGTGCGTGAATAATCTTCAATTCCTCCTGGCAGGCATGTCCGGAAACATGCAAATCTGCCAGCTTGTCATAGATGACCTCGGCGCCCTTGCGGTAAAGCTCATTGATGACTGCGGAAACCGTCTTTTCATTGCCGGGAATGGCAGACGCAGAAATCAACACACGGTCTCCGGGTCCAATCTCCACCTGACGATGCCCGGAGAAGGCCATACGGTACAGTGCGGACATATTCTCGCCCTGAGAACCGGTGGTAATGATAACGGTTTTCTCCTTGGGGATGCTCTTGATGGCATTGATATCCACCAGGGTATTCTTGGGCACATCCAGATAACCAAGCTCCATGGAGACCTTAAGAATATTCTCCATGCTACGTCCGGTAACCGCCACCTTGCGGCCATATTTGGCAGCGGTGTTGATCACCGTCTGAATGCGGTCCACGTTGGAGGCAAAGGTGGTGACGATGATTCTCTGGTCACAGCCCTTAAACATCTCGTCAAAGGTGTGGGAAACCTTGCGTTCGGAGGTAGAATAGCCCTCTCGTTCCACATTGGTGGAATCACACAGCAAGGCCAGAACGCCCTTCTTTCCCAGGGTACCAAGCCGTGCAAGGTCAATGATATCACCGCTGATGGGGGTGGGGTCGATCTTAAAGTCGCCGGTCATTACCACGACACCCACAGGGGTCTGAATGGCGAAAGCCACCGCATCCGCAATGGAATGATTCACATGGATAAATTCTACCTTAAAGCAGCCGGCCTTTACAATGTCGCCGGCCTCATGGACCATGATCTGGGTGGTTTCCGCCAGTCCATGCTCATCCAGCTTGATCTCCACAAGACCTGCGGTAAGACCGGTGGCATGGATGGGAGCATCCACCTGAGCCATCACATAGGGAAGACCGCCGATGTGATCCTCATGTCCATGGGTCAGGAAAAAGCCTCTGAGCTTGTGCTGGTTCTTCACAAGATAGCTGACATCAGGAATTACCAGATCAACGCCGTACATATCCTCCTCGGGAAAGCCCAAACCGCAGTCCACCACGATCATGTCATCGCCGTATTCCAGCACGGTGATATTTTTGCCAATCTCATCGAGACCGCCCAGAGGGATTATTTTCAATTTTTCAGCCAAAGCAAATCACTACTCCAATCTAAACGGCCTTCGGCGGCTGTGCCGAAGAACCCTCAAGTATGTAAAAAGGTATAACTTCAAAGGGTATTCCCCATGGAAATACCCGACATTTGCTTATGAACAGGAACCGAGATGTGTTTGCCGCCTTGCCTTGTTTTTGGCCCCGTCTCTCCAAAAACCGAGGAAAAGTCCCAGGAAAACACACCATATATTATAATTGTACTTCCGTACATAACGCACAAATCAAAACGGTCCGAAGACCAATCCGGTTTATTATAGCACACCGCCGGGAAAAAGTATACATAATTTTTCCGATCATTTTTTCACGCCACAAATCGTATAGAAAACGTGGAAAATTCTACGTCCAATGCACCTTTCCTCTTGAGTTTCCAGGTGGATCTATGATATAATCGGAGTCTACAATGGTTTTACTGTATCTATTTGCGAAGATCCTATTCCTAGATGTAAAGGAGTTGTGACGCTTGAATAAGAAACTATCCCGTCTTTTTACAACCAACTTGACGGTTTACTTTGTGGTGCTGGCACTGTTCTGTATTGCCACCTGGTTTCTTCATGTGCCTGTGCTGGCCACTGTGGAGACAGTCATCCTGCTGGGTCTTCTGATTTTTTATAGAATTTATTCCTATCGCAGAAAGCGGGATATCACCCAATATCTCCAGGATGCCAGCTTCTCTGTTGCCTCCGTTGCCAACGAGGAAATGAGTATCCCTGTTCCTGCCGTGATCCTGAACATCGAGGACAACGAGATCATGTGGTGCAACGAAGGCTTTATGCAGATCGCCGGAACAGAAGACAGCCTTTTCGAAGAGAATATTCATCAAATCTTTCCGGACCTCAACACGGAATGGTTGCTGGAGGGGCAAACGCAGGCCGCCGAAGAGGCCGTCCGCGGAGATTTCCGCTATCGTGTTTATGGTGATTTGATCCGTTCTCAGGACGAAAATGCCAGCTATCTTGCGGCTATGCTCTATTTTATTGATGTGACCGAGCTTTTAAACCTCCAGGACGAATATAATTTGTCCCGTCCCGTGGTCAGCATTATTTTGGTGGATAACTACGACGAGATAACATCGAATCTGTCGGACAAATCCGTTTCCGATTTCTCTGCCCACCTCTATGATGCCATTACCGCCTGGGCCACCGACAGCGGCGGCATTTTGAGAAAGCTGGAGCGCAACCGTTATTTGTTCCTGTTCGAGGAGCGGGAGCTTCCCAAGTTCATATCAGAAAAATTCTCTGTCCTGGACACCGTTCGTGCCATTACCAACGAATTCGGTGCACCTGCCACCCTCAGTATTGGCGTTGGCAAGGAAGGCTCCAGTTTTAAAGAGGATTACGAATACGCCACCCTGGCGCTGGAAATGTGTCTTTCCCGTGGCGGCGACCAGGCTGTTGTAAAGGACCGTTATAACTTCTCCTTCTACGGCGGCAGAACCAAGGAATCCGAGCGCCGCACCAAGGTCAAGTCCCGTGTTATCGCCGGCTCTCTACAGGAACTGATTACTCAGTCCTCCTGCGTCTATATCATGGGCCACAAAAACGCCGACCTGGATGCCGTTGGTGCCGCAGTGGGCGTAAAGGCCATCTGCCGCAAGCTGAAAACCCCTGCCAAGATCGTCATCGACCTTCAAAACAACGCTTCCCATCCCCTGCTGGATAAGCTTCTGGCTGTCCCGGAGTATTCAAATATCTTTATTTCCCCTGCAGAAGCTACCCTGGATTCCGATGCTGACAGCCTTCTGGTGGTGGTAGACACCAACCGTCCCGACCAGGTGGAAGCCAGAACCCTGCTAGAAACCAGCAGCCGCATTGCAGTCATTGACCATCACCGCAGAGCCGCAGACTACATCGATAACGCGCTGCTGAACTTCCACGAACCCTACGCTTCCTCCGCCAGTGAGCTGGTAACAGAGCTGGTGCAGTATCTAATGGAACGGGAAGACATTCTTCCTGTGGAGCTGATAAGCCTGCTCGCCGGCATCGTACTGGACACCAAGAATTTCTCTGTCCGTACCGGCAGCCGTACCTTTGAGGCCGCTGCATGGCTCCGGAAGAATGGTGCCGATACCGTGGCCGTTAAGCTGCTGTTCCAGAACGATCTCCACGCCACCATCAGTCGCTACGAAATCATTCAGCACGCAGAGCTTTATCGCCAAAACATTGCCCTCTGCTGCCTCGACTATACCTCTGACCGCATTACAGCGGCCCAGGCAGCGGATGAACTTCTGAATATCTCCGGCATCGAGGCCTCCTTCGTGTTCTACCCTGACGGAGACCGTGTCATCTGTTCCGCCCGTTCCATCGGCGAGGCCAATGTACAGATGATTCTGGAGCCTCTGGGCGGCGGCGGCAATCAGGCCACCGCAGGCGCTCAAATCAAGGATATGACCCCCACTCAGGTCAAGGATGCCATCAAGGCCTCCATTGACGAGTTTTTCAGTTAAATTTGAAAGGAGCTTTACAATGAAAGTTATTCTGTTACAGGATGTGAAAGGCAAAGGCAAAAAGGGCCAGATGATCGAAGCCTCCGACGGCTACGCCCGAAACTTCCTGCTGCCCCGCAAGATGGCCATTGAAGCCACCGCAGACAACATCAACACCATGAAGATGAACGACAAGGCCAAGGCTGAGCAGGCTGCCCGTGAAAAGGCACAGGCCCAGGAAACTGCGGCAAAGCTGAAAGATGTGACTGTTGAGATCAAGGCAAAGTCCGGCAACGGCGGCCGTCTCTTCGGCTCTATCACCTCTGCTGAGATTTCCGACGCCTTGAAGCAGCAGTTTGGCATTGCCATCGACAAGAAGAAAATCGTGCAGGACGAGTCCATCAAGTCCTTTGGTTCCTTCTCCGTGAAGGCAAAGCTGGGCTACGAGATTACTGCCACCATTTCCATCCACGTCAGCGAGGGCTGATATTCAAAAACGATCATTTCGGAGGTGAAGAAACATGGATGAACTTCTGGTTCGTCAGATGCCCCATTCCTTGGAGGCAGAGCAGGCCGTGATCGGCTCAATGCTCATTGATCCCGGCTGCGTTGCGGATATGCTGGAGATGCTGAAGCCCGACGACTTCTATCTGCAGCAGAACAAGGATATCTTCACCACCCTTTATACCATGTTCAACTATTCCATGCAGATCGACCCGGTCACTGTCATGGATCAGATGAAACAGATGGGACTCTACGACGAGGAAAAGACCCGGGATTATCTTTTGCAGATCCTGGACATTACGCCCACCGCCGCCAACGCAAAGCAGTACGCGCAGATCGTGGCGGACAAGTCCCTTCTGCGACAGATCGGTACCGCCGCAAAGGATATTTCCGAAATCGTCTCCGAAGAGGTGGGCACCGCCTCCAGCATTATGGATGCGGCAGAGCAGAAGATCTATGCCATCCGCAACGGCAGAAGCAATCAGGATCTGGAGCATATTGGCACCATTATTCTCAGCGTCTACGATCAGCTTGCGGAGCGTGCCCGTTCTGACAGCGAGATCCCCGGTCTATCAACAGGACTTCGGGATCTGGATGCCAAGATCAACGGTCTCAATAAATCCGACCTGATGCTGGTGGCTGCCCGTCCCGGCATGGGCAAGACCTCCATTGCGCTGAATATGGCTCTGGCTGTGGCAAAACAGACTGACAAGGCCGTGGTCATGTTTTCTTTGGAAATGAGTAAAGAGCAGCTTGCTTCCCGCCTGCTGTCCAACGAGAGCTTTGTGGACAACGTGGTCCTCCTTACCGGCAAGCTCTCCGACGAGGAATGGGGCAAGCTGGGCGTTGCAGCCTCGGCTCTAAGCCAGACGGATATCCGGGTAGATGACAATCCCTCCATCACCGTCACAGAGATGAATGCCAAATGCCGCCGCATTGACAACCTGGGCCTTGTCATCATTGACTATCTCCAGCTTATGACCTCCGCCACCGGCAAGGTCAACGAAAACCGTGTCACCGCCATTGGCGAGATTTCCAGAAGCCTCAAGATCATGGCCAAGGAACTGAATGTCCCCGTGATCTGTCTTTCGCAGCTTTCTCGAGCCAACGAATCCCGTGCGGACAAACGGCCCATGCTGTCTGACCTCCGTGAATCTGGCTCCATCGAGCAGGACGCCGACGAGGTAATCTTCATCTATCGTGATGATTACTACAACCCGGACACGGAAGAAAAGAATGTGGCAGAGCTGATCGTTGCGAAGAACCGCCACGGTGAAACCGGTACCGTCAAGGTCCAGTGGCTGCCTCAATACACCACCTTTGCCGATCGGGAGTGGCGTCACAGTGAACAGTAAGGTTCTTGGCTTTATCCGAAAGGATCACATGCTCTCCCCCGGGGATCATGTGATCTGCGCCCTTTCCGGCGGAAAGGATTCCATGGCCCTGCTGCATGTGCTATGGTCCTTAAAGGAGGAACTGAGCATCACAGTTTCCGCCGCCCACATGAATCATAACCTCCGTGGAGTGGAATCCCTGCGGGACGAGGAATTTGTGAAGGCCCAATGCAGCGCTTTGGGTGTCCCCCTTGCTGTAAAATCAGAGGATGTTTCCGCCTACGCCAAGGCCAACAAGCTAGGACTGGAAGAGGCCGCCCGGAATCTGCGCTATGCCTTTTTAGAAAACATTTCCCCCGGTGCGAAAATCGCCACCGCCCACACAGCGGAGGACAATCTAGAAACCATGCTGCTGCACCTGGTTCGGGGCTGCGGCCTTCATGGTCTTTCTGCCATCCCTCCGATCCGTGGAAACGTCATTCGTCCCCTGCTGATGACAGACCGACAGGAGATCGAGGACTATCTCAAGGTCCACGGGATTTCCCATGTGGAGGACTCCACCAACGCCCAGGATTTTTTTCTTCGGAACCGAATTCGGCACCAAGTTCTACCACTGCTGATCAGCGAGAATCCCAATCTCCCCACCGCTTCCTCGAGTCTTTGCATGGAACTGGGCCGGGAGGATCAGTATTTGGATGAATTGGCCACGGCAGAACGGAACAAGCTGCAAAAGGACGGAAAGCTATCTGTTCCCGGTCTTCTTTCTTTACGGGAAAACATGATTTTCCGGGTGTTGGGACAATATCTAAGCGCTGTTCCCCAACTGCAAAGGAAGCATTTGGAGGACGCTCTTTCTCTTTGTGAAACCCCTTCCCCCTCTGCATCCCTTTCCCTGCCCGGAAACTTCCGACTTCGTCGGGAATATGATCTTCTGGTGCTGGATACGGTTCAAAATTCATGTCAGCCTGCCCCCCAGGCCATTGCCCCCGGTCAGGTGGTCACCTTCGGCCCATGGAGAATTTCCTGTCAGGCCGCCCCCTGTCCTAAGGCCCTGCCTCAGGACACAATTTCACTGATTCTGCCCCCAACGGGGGTTTTTACCCTGCGCTGCCGCCAAGCCGGAGACCGAATCTCCCTGCCCGGCGGTACAAAAAAACTAGGCCGGTATCTTATGGATCAGAAAATTCCCGCAAATGCGCGGGATACTTTGCCAGTGGTGCTCTGCGGAGACCAACTGGCAGCCGTGCTGCCCATTGCGGCAGACAAAAAATTTCGTGCAAAGCACGGAGAAGCCAGTCTGATTTTGACTGCAACTCGAATGGAGGAAGTAAAATGAACCGCGATCTTGATTATGTAATGTTTACCGAGGAAGAGATTCAGAACCGTGTCCGTGAAATCGGCCAGTCTCTTACCGAGGAATACGCCGGTAAGGCCCCCCTGCTGCTTTGCATTATGAAGGGCAGCCTGGTCTTTACCGCAGATCTCATGCGAAACATCAATCTCCCCTGCACCCTGGAATCCATCACTCTTTCCTCCTATCGGGCCTTGGCTACCCGTCCCGGTGAGCTGGAAATGACCCAGCCCTTCGATGTGGACATCACTGGCCGGGACGTCATTGTCATTGAGGACATTCTTGACACCGGCAAAACTCTTCATTTCGTACTGGACCTGCTGCAGAAGCAATGTCCCGCTTCTCTGAAGCTGGTGGTTCTGCTGGATAAGCCCTCCCGCCGTGAAGCTCCCGTGGAGGCTGACATGGTCGGCTTCTCCATTCCCGACGCTTTTGTGGTGGGCTATGGTCTGGACTACGACCAGAAATACCGCAATCTCCCCTGCATTGGCGTGCTGAAACCCAGCGTCTATGGAGGGTAATACATAACCCAAAGGTGTGAATCATTTGAAAAATCAGAAAGGCAATATAGCCTTTGTACTCCTGATCGCTTTGATCATCGGTGTTGCTGTATGGGTCCTTGGTTCCTCCTCTCCCTACGGCGAGGAATATGTATACAGCGACATTCATGACCTTTTTGCCGAGGAAAAGGTCAAATCCCTGGTGCTTTCCGACAACACCCTGACTCTGGAACTGAAAGAACCGGAAGCAAATGGGGGAACCGCCCTGGTTTATAACATTGCCTCCTTCTCTGTGTTCTACGAGGACTTTAACGATATCGTAGTCCAGCAGTACAAGGACGGCATTCTGGAAAGCTATGACTACCCGGAGGCTTCCGAAACGCCCTGGTGGCTCATGTTCCTGCCCTATATTCTGGTAGCGCTGCTGTTCCTGGGTGTGTGGCTCTATATGATGAACAAGGCCGCAGGTGGCGGCGGCGGAGATAAGAGCGTTATGAAATTCTCCAAGGCCAGAACCACCGTAGGTGTCAACGAAAAAGACAAAGTCACCTTCGACGATGTGGCAGGTGCCGATGAAGAAAAGGCCGAGCTGCAGGAAGTGGTAGACTTCCTGAAAAATCCCGACAAGTACACCCGCCTGGGTGCCAAGATTCCCAAGGGCATTCTGCTTGTTGGCCCTCCCGGTACCGGTAAGACCCTTATCGCCAAAGCTGTGGCAGGCGAAGCAGGCGTACAGTTCCTGTCCATTTCCGGCTCTGACTTTGTGGAGCTGTATGTGGGCGTGGGCGCGAGCCGTGTCCGTGACCTGTTCGATCAGGCGAAAAAACAGGCTCCCGCCATCGTCTTCATTGACGAGATCGACGCCGTGGGCCGTCAGAGAGGCGCAGGTCTGGGCGGCGGTCACGACGAACGTGAGCAGACCCTGAACCAGCTTCTGGTGGAAATGGATGGCTTTGTTGGCAACGAAGGAGTCATTGTCATGGCAGCCACCAACCGTGTGGATATCCTGGATACCGCCCTACTCCGTCCCGGCAGATTCGACCGTCAGGTCTATGTGGGCGCACCCGATGCCAAGGGCCGTGCGGCCATCCTTCGGGTCCATGCCAAAAATAAGCCTCTTTCTGACGACGTTGATCTTGAGATCATCGCCAAGGAGACCGCCGGTTTCACTGGTGCGGATCTCCAAAATCTGCTCAACGAAGCTGCCCTTCGGGCCGCAAAGCTGGGCCGTCCCGTCATAAATATGGAGGACCTTCAGGAATCCATGATCAAGGTCATCGCCGGTCCCGAGAAAAAAAGCCGTGTCATTCCCGAACATGAGCGGAAGCTCACCGCTGTCCACGAGGCAGGCCATGCCATCGTCATGCATCACCTGCCCACCCATGACCCGGTGCATCAGATCACCATTGTTCCCAGAGGTTCTGCCGGCGGCATGACCATCTCCCTGCCCACCGAGGATCACGGCTATTACAGCCGAAACGAGATGCTGGAGCTGATCGTGGCTTACCTGGGCGGTCGTGTAGCCGAGGCCCTGATGCTCAGCGATATCTCCACCGGCGCATCCAACGACATCCAGCGTGCCACCTCCATCGCCCGAAGCATGGTCACCAAATATGGCATGAGCAGCAAGCTGGGCACTGTGTGCTACGACTCCGAGAGTCAGGTATTTATTGGCCGTGATTACGGTCAGACCAAGAGCTACTCCGAGGATTCCGCAGCCCGTATTGATGCCGAGATCCATGATATCATGGAAAGCTGCTATCAGCGCTGCGAAGCTATTCTGAAGGAAAATCTGGACAAGCTGCAGCAGGTTTCTGACTATCTGCTGCAGCACGAAACCATGGGAAGTGAGGAATTTATTGCCATCATGGAACCCAAGGAGGCACCTTCCGAAACCGATGCGGAGCCCGAAGCTATGGAAGAAACCGAATAAAAAGTTTTCCCCTCTGCTCCAAAGTGTGAGCAGAGGGGTTTCTTCATATAGAAAAGTATTATCCCATATCCATCATAGTGCCAATGAAAAACGGAATATTGGTTTCACAATCCACCAGAAGATACACAAAGGGGCGATTTAAGATGACCGCTTTCGGCTCCAGAGCGGCCCCTTCGGCGGCAACCTCCACCACAGTGGCAGCACCCGCCCTGGTACCTGTCTCAGTCATGGAAATATAGGTTTTATGAATCACACGGTTAATGAAAATATTCTCTCCCTCGTAGGCACCCAGCCGTGAAAAATCGGCCTTCTCCCAATCGAAGGCATCCTTCATACCCATTCCGGAAAGGACATCGCTGATCTCATAGTCGCAGACCGCCTGGAATTTCGGCAAGGCCGCCTCCACGGTGGTCATCTCCGGCTGAGACAATAGCCCATAGAGCTTCTCTCCGGTGAGGCCGTTTATATATTCCTCCACCGTGATGCCCTTATTGGGCAGCAGCGCCACAAAGGCATACTCCCGATTTTTGTAATACTTGATAAACCCGGTGGCATTTTCATCCGAAAGATAATTGCCCTCCGTGGAATACATCAATTCCACATCCTGCGCCATGCCATCTTCCGTAGTAAAAACGCTGTCGTGGACCTGATGCTCGTTATAGGGATCCAGCCACTCCCCTTCAAAGGCCAGAGCATTTACCAGATACATAACGGCATCCTCCTGAATCTGATCCAGCACATTTTCGATCATTCCATTGGTGCGTTCCGAGACCCAGGTGTTGATATCCTTCCGGGTTGCTTCGTCAAAAGCACCCTTATAGATGTCCGCATCAAAATAATCCCCGTTGGTTTGCAGAAATTCCTTCTCCACCGTGAATTTTTCATCGTCCTTGAACCAGATAGAGTTGGCCAAGGACAACTGATTTACTTTGTTTTCTCCAAGGGCTTCCAGATATCCATCGAAAAAGGAATTTAATTCTTCGGCGTTCATACCAAGAACTGTTTCCATCTGGGTCAGGGTATCCCCTTCCGCACCATTCATGGTCATAGCCAAAGCGCTCAGCACAGAAACGGGGGAAATCAGCTCATTTTCTCCCGTTTTCATGCTATTTTGCAGCAGGCGCAGGCCAAAGTCTGTCACAGCAGGCCCAGAGGCAGCAAGATCCGCTTCCTGGCTGACACGTCCGCTCCGAATCCCGTCCATCATATCCACAGCCGTCAGATTCAGGGTGCCGGAATCGCCGCAGCCAACCATGGTAAGCAGCATGACCGCAACCAGGATTCCCGCCATCCATCTATGTTTCATTTCGCCACATCCCTTCTGTAATCCGAGAAGTTCTAATGCCTTTCACCTTATAGGACGCAATTTATGGCGGAATATTGCATAAAAATCGAATTTTTCTAAAAATTTTTACCAGAGGGTCACGTAGGCGTCTTTCAGCTTCCGAATGATCTCGATGGCATCCTCCATGGCCTCTCCGTCGCCCCGATCCAGAACACAGGCATAGAAGGGAACATCCTCAATGCCGATCTGTGCCCAGAAGGGGGCGGAAGAAATGTCACACCGATTCCCATAGGTCTCATCCGCCAAATCGGAGGGCAGATCCACAAAATACCCCTGCTCACAGTAGGTGGTGGCTGCACCACGGAAACCGCCTCTCGGCTGATCCGACAGCAGAAACAGATCGCACTCCCCGGTATTCATAAGCAGCAGCATGCGACTAAAGTCGTCATCTCCGGACAGCCCGGAAAATTTCGCTTCATTTTCCGCAGTGCTGTCCCCTGCCAAGACCGCATTGGCATAGTCCTCCTGGGCCTGTGCGTCATCCAGCACAGCCTGACCATAATCTGTAAGGCGCAGCACCTCGATATCCACGACCACCTTGTCGTCGCCGTTCCGATCTCCTATGACCTCCCGGAACGCAAATTCCAGATCCGTCAGCATGGATTCGCTGAACGCCTCCTCGCTGCCAATGACGATGGTATAGTCCGGGTTGGTCTGTCTGAGCCCCTTCATAAAATGAGTCAGCCAAATGAGGCCCCCCAGCACCACCACAACCGCCAACGTAATCAGGCCGTATTTGATATAATCATCCCGTTTGGTTTTTCCGTCATATCGTTCCATATTCATCCACCTTTCTCCTTTGATGGTTGAATCGTAACAAGCCGATGTGTCCTCAGTGTGTCCTATTCTATTTCTCAAGTAGATTCTCTAGATTCATCCAGTTTTTTGTCAGCCATATCATCTCATCCCGATACATCGTTGCTTTACAAGTATCCATTATAAAGCAACCAGGCTGAATCCACCACAGCACTTCAATGCACCATGTAATCTTAAACGCATCCACCACATTCTGCATTGTCAATGGCAGAAATTCGCTGTAGCCGGATCGGAACGCTTCTATCTTATCAATATCAAGTTCGTTTTCATTGCGAGAAAAAGATAATAGAACCCTTCCAATATCATGCCATAGGTAACTATACTGGTTCCGGTCAAAATCTACCACCGCAGAAACACCATTTTCATCGAACAGTAAATTGTCCGGTGCAAAATCCTCGTGGCAAATTCCTTTAGGCATCGCATCAAAAAACGAAGGCGTCAGTTGATGCAAGATAGGTTCCTGTATCCGAACAGCCTCCTGATAGGATGGTTCATCCTGCTCCGTAAATGCAGTAGTCTTTTTCGTAAAATTATCCCACAATACGGTATACAAATCATCAAGGGGATATCCTTTTACTCCCTCGACTGAAATATCAGAAAATCCGCGGTGAATCTGGGCCAGCGTCCGGCCAAGATCCTTCATTTGGGCCATAGAGACAGTTTGGGCCGTTTCATTTTTACCGGAACAAAACTCCATCATTGAATATGCTGTTCCATCTTGTAAATAAAGGACGGCTAAACCATTTTCGTTCAAATACTGTGGACATTTTATCCCCTGTCCGGCTAATACCATTTCTCGCTGAATCGCGTGTTCCATCTCCACAAGTTGACTATTACTATAGCGAATCTTGCTATACTGTTTTACGAGAAAGGTTCCTTTTTCCGTTTCAAATTTCCACTTTTGATTCAGCCATCCGCCAGACACAGGCGTAATCGAAATAGGTACAAGTGCAAAACGTTTATAAATATCAGCAAGCAACTTCTGTTCCATAACATTCATCCTTATCTGATTATTCTTCCACCTTACGTTTTTTCCGATTGTAAACCACACCGCCCACAAGAAGAACTAAGCCCAAGATGCCAAGCACAACACCAAGAATGTAAAAGGCCACATGTCCGGAAGCCATTCGGACGCCATAATAATAGCTGCAAATGCCGCCCAGAATGCAGCTCAGGCCCAGCACGGTAAAGGCACTGGAAGAAAGCTTCAGCTTTTGAAGCTGCTTTTTCTCGTGGGAGGGCAAAAGGCCAAATCTTGAAAATACAGGAATCAGCATGGAGAACAGAGCCGCAAGGCAAATGACCTCCAGAGGCAGCAGCAGGGTATTTTTCACAAGACTTTTTGCAAGATAATAGAGATATCCCTGACCGTAGAGCATTTTGCTCCAAAGGCAGCCCAACAGCACATTTACAATATAATTCACCAGCAGCTTAGCGGAAAAGAGCCGGAGTACCGTGATCTTTTTCCGATAAAGAAAAATGCCATAAATCAGTGCAGCCAGCATCTCCCCCAGCATATAACCCGGGAAATAGGGTCCCGATGGAAACAGCAGAAAGTTCAGGGTATCCGTCACCACCGCCACCACCATACCTGCCACGGGGCCATAAACGGCGCAGCCCACGGCGGTGATAAAGAAGGTGAAATAAACCCGCAGGTTATCGCCCACCACCACATAGAGGGCCCCCACCACAATGCTGAGGGCACAGCACAGGGCCGCAAAGGTCAGCATACGGAGCCTTTTCAATTCTCCACAGGCGCTGACCCAATAATTCTTTGAAAAAATACTGTTTTCCATAAAAAATTCCTCCCCATCCGGCAATAAGGTTGCCACATAGAGGAGGTTCTCCGGTATGTGGCAGCGGGATGCGAGAACTGTACGGCAAGGACAACCGCCTTTTCGTTCCAGAGACAACTCCCCGTCCTCCGGACACTTGACCCACAGATCTCTACTCTGCCAATATCGTTTTTATTATACAGCAGTATGTTTGGAATGCAAGCCCCAGATTGCAAAATTGCAGGAATACACGAAAAAATGGCG
>CAZEPQ010000043.1:0-14789 GCA_964514175.1 uncultured Oscillospiraceae bacterium | reverse complement strand
TCTGGGTCATTTTGCCCATGATGTTCTGGATTTCCCGACGAGCTTCCCAGCGGGTCAGCAGCTCTTCGGGGGTAAAAGATTTTTTCACCGTCATAGCTCCCTTCTTTGTTAGGTTTTACATATTCAGCATATCTAATTGGGCCGGGATAGGCAAGATTCGTTTTCTTATTTTGGAAGTACAATTTTTTACCTGAAAAAACCGGCAGCCCCTTCGGACTGCCGGCTTGGCACGATATACTATGTTTTTTCCCGATAAAAGGCGCCCGGGGTGGTGTTTTCAAAGCGGCGGAAGGCCCGATTCATGGTCAGAGCACTGGAATAGCCCACCTGAGAAAGGGTATCCTTGACGGTGGTACCCTGGCCCAAAAGGATCTTGGCCTGCTCGATGCGCTTCTGATGAATGTACTCCAGAGGCCGAATGTTTCGATATTTTTTCAGCATACGGGAGAGATATACCGGGTTAATGCCCACGGCGTCGGCCACATTGGCTACGTTCAGATTCTGGTCCGCAAAGTTTTCATCAATATAGGACACGGCCTTCTGGACCCAGGCAGGTTCCTGCTCCCGGGCCTGCTGCCGCTCTATGATGGCGTCGAAAATGTCGTCCAGCTCCCGGGAAATATCCGCCAGGGATGTGGCGTTTACGATTCTGGGGCCTGCCTGCAGCTCCACCAGAAATTCCGGGGAGAAGCATTCCTCAAAGCTGTCGAACACATGGAGAATATCGTTGATGATGCCGTAGGCACGGATCATAAAGACCTGTACCGTGGGGCGGGAGTGGTTAAATTCCGCGTTGAGCATCTTGTGAACCAGTTCACGGGCGGCTTCGTAGTCTCCGGACTGGATGTAGCTGCCCAAGGCATGCTCAAATTCAAAATGCTCCACCCGTTCCTTGGGCAGGTATGCTTCCGTCTGCATATCATATTGCAGAACCCGGGTGTCATCACCGGCCATGGTGCGGTACTGCTCCAGGTCCAGGATGTCGTCATAGCCTTTGCAGATCTGGTTGTAGCCCTGCTGGACCCGGCTGATGGTAAAGTTCACGATGGAATCATAGTGGGTCTCAAAAATGCCGGTGGCCTTTTGTGCGGCAGCGACAACGGAGGCCAGCCCCTCTTCCGCAGATTCCAGCAGATTGATCAGAGCCACCATCTGCCCACGAACCAGGATCACATGGCAGATGTTTTTTTCACAGATCAGCTCTTCCAGTACGTTGCGGATCAGGAAACGGACGTAGCGGACGCCCTCCTGGTTTGGGGCCTCCTTGCTGCCCAGCATGGTGGCAATGTCGGAATCTATAGAAATGCCCATCACCAGGAAGCGGTCTGTGGGAAAGTCCAGATGGAATTCCTCCAGACCGGCGGTGTAATCCGCCTGAGTGATGTGGCTTGTACCCAGAAGCTCTACCAGAAAGGACTCTCTGGCAAAGTTATTCGCCCGGATACTGAGCTGTTCATAGTCTTTTTTCAGTTGTTCGTTCTCACGCCGGAGCTGTTCCAACTCCAGAAGTTCATTGTCCGTCAGCGACATGGAGGTCCCCCCTTTACATATATTATAATACCGTGAATTTTGACGTTTTTCAAGATATTTCGTTTGCGAAAGAATATCACTTCTTGCGGTTTTTCCTGCTTCCAACTCTCTGCGGTGAAAGGGGGGATCATCGTTTTCTGGCGCAGGTCTCAATATCCTCCTGCAGTGCGGCGGGGGTCATGGCTGTGATCTCCGGGTGGTGCATAAACAGGGCGTTGGTGATGAATACCAGATTGTCCAGGGTCAGGGGCGGAGCTTCAAACCGTCCGTCGGTGAGAAAATCCAGCAGGCCGGCGCGGTCGATTTGATACAGCTCGGCGGCAATGTCGGCCCGGGTGTTGAGAAGCTCGGCCAGAGCCTCAGACAACGGCGTTTCCTCCACATGGATCCGCAGCTTGTTTTTCAGCATGGCGTCCCAGTCCTTTTCCCGGTACTTTCGGTCTGTCAACTTGTCAAAGATATTCAGCATGGACCAGTCACAGGTGATCAGGGTGGCGAAGATGCCGTTGAGGGCACGGCTCAGATCGGCGCTGCCCTCCCAGTCGGCCTTTGCCTTGTAACGAAGATCGTGCTCCACCTCGTGCCAGCCCTCGGAGAAGACCGTGCGAAGCTGGATCTCCACGGTGGTGTCGATGGGATAGTTGTCATAGATGCTCTGGGGCACCATTTGCCGAAGCTGCATGGGCAGCTTGCAGATAAAGTTCAGCCGAGTGGGGCTGAAGGTAGTGGCGTCATGCCGATCCTCGGTGACGCTGACCACGGAAAAGCGGTCCTCGATAATACGGCGGCACAGGGCCTGGTCATCCTGAAAGTATACGGCGATGCGGATGCCGAAAAGGTCCTGCATCCGTTTGCCCTCCTGATAATTTTTGGCCTTGAGCTTGGAGCGGGTGGAGGCGGCGGTTTTTGTGCGCTGGAACAGACGGTAATAGATGCCCGCCTTTTCCAGTCCCGCAGTCAGGGTGTCAGCCATGGTCTCCAGAATGAGGGAGGGAATCTGGGCGAAGTCCTGCTCCATATTGGGATATGTCATGTGATTCAGTCCTTATATGTTTATTTCGCTGTAATGGTCAGAGCCAGGGGGAACTTGACATGGTTCCAGTAAAACTCTGCCATGGTGGTGTCATAGGCTTCTTTTCCGGCTACGGCGCCATAGAAGCGGAGGCGTCCGTTTTCCTCCCGGCGAAAGGCGGCGAAGTGGTTCTGCTTGCCCGCCCGATACAGGATAATACCGGCCTTGCAGGTCTCTGAGAGCTGTTGGGCATGGAAGGGCCGCAGGGCGGTCTCTAGAGGAAAATCCCGGAGATGCCACTGGAGGGCGAAGAAATTGAGGCCCAGACGGCCATCGCCCAAAAGGGTCCTTTCCAGCTTTTTCAGCACGGCCTCCGGATCAGGCTCCCGGTCCATGGCTTTTAGGAAATTGTAGGCGGCGATCCAGCCGCAGCCGTTTCTATCAGAGGACGTACCGCCGAAGGAGATATTGTTCGTCTTTCTCTGGTCAATGATATAGCCCTGGGCATCCAGAGCGGAAGGATCTAATTTCATGGAAAACCTCGCTGAAACATATTGGCAGGATCGACCACAGGGCCTCGGGCCTGCCACCTATTATCATTCTATCACACAACCTACAGTTTTGGAACCTTAAACCCGATTCTTTGGTGATTTACACAGGCTAAATGTAAAAAACTTGCGATTTTCCCTTGACATGGCCCCAGGGGCCACTATTACAATAGGAGTACAGGGAACGGCGGCGCCCCGGCGACAGTCAGCTATAAAACCATAAACGCAAATACCGACTGCCTGCCGGCGGGCTGAGGGCAGCCCGCCCTACGCCAATACATCCGGCTATGCGTTCCTGTAGGGCGGCTTGCCCTCAAGCCGCCGAACCGCAGTACGTTTTCGCCGGGAGTTTCCCGGTGATTGAACCTTTCTTTGCCGGGCAAGACAAGTCATGCCCCTACTCCACGTAACCGACAATTGAAGCGTAGCACAATAAAGCATAATTTCCCGGCGAATAAGCAAGGACGGAAGAAGGGACAAACGATGAAACTCAAAGAGGTATGCGAAAAAACCGGGCTTTCCCGAAAGACCATCCGGCTCTATGAGGAAAAGGGCCTGCTGGTGCCCCAAAAGGAGCTGCGGAACGGACGGGAATATCGGGAGTATACTCAGGAGGACGTGGAAAAGCTTCGGGTCATTGCCCTTTTGCGTCGTGCCTGGTTTACCATGGATGAAATCAAACAGATGCAGGATGACCCGGACAGTATTCAGGATATTTTTCCGCAGTACTGCAAGTGGCTGGAAAAGCAGAAGCAGGATCTGGATGAGCTGATCGCTGTGGCCCGGAATATTGAGATCACCCGAGTGGAAGATATCACCCAGCTTACAGAAGAGATGTCTTCGGCGGCCCAGAAGCTGCCCCTGCCCAATTGGGATATCAGTCCGAAATTCCGCTATCTTGACGAGATCGAAGAGGAGGTCAGGAATATGAATCAGAACGCAGAAAAGACATTGCAGCAGTCCAGACAGAAAACCTATCGGCAGACCCTGCTGATGCTGGATCAGGACAAGATCAACAACCATGCCATCACCTTTGGACAGATCAAAGAGGTGGAGGAGACCAACTGGAAGGAAGATCAGCCCATCAGGGAAGAGGAGCATTTGCCCAAGGCCATGATTTGGCTTAGCAACATCAGTCTGGCAATCTCCATTGTGGGACTGGTGATATTCCTGCTGATTTATATTTCCCGCTTTGGAACCGTAGGCGGAGAGGACGCCAGAAGTCTGCCCCTCCATGGGGTGGTGTCCCTTCTGATGTTTGCATGCGGCGGTATCGTATTCAGTGCCATCCGTGGCTATGCAGCCTGGAAGGAGCGGCAGGCCTGGATACAGCGGATGCGCCAGCAGGACATGGAAAAAGCTCAGAGACGCAAAGAATCGTAGGAGCCCGATCACAAGAAAATGTTTATATACAAGTGGCGGAGGAAGAGGGAGAAACGTGAAACTCAAAGAGGTATGCCAAAAAACCGGCCTTTCCCGAAAGACCATCCGGCTCTATGAGGAAAAGGGCCTCATTGTGCCCCGAAAGGAGCAGCGCAACGGACGGGAATATCGGGAATATACGGAAATTGATCTGCAAATGCTGAAGACCATTGCCCTTTTGCGGCGGGCCTGGTTTACCATGGATGAAATTCGGCGGATGCAGGAGGACTCGGAAAGCATTGAAGTAATTTTTCTGAACTATCGCCAGTGGCTTCAAAAGCAGAAGCAGGATCTGGACATCCTGATCGCCGTGGCGGAGCGGGTGGAGCCGGAGAAGGTGGAAACCATCGGCCAACTGACGGAACAGATGGCGGTGGCGGCATCCAGATTGCCGCTGCCCAAATATGACGTAATGCCGCACTTTTTGTATCTGGACAAAATGGAGGAGGGAATCAAGCCTATGAAGGACAAGAAGGTTAAGGAGAATTGGCAAGCACCCCTGGAAGATGGCATGTCCGACAGCCGGATCTACCGCCAGTTTGTGGCCTCCAGTTCCAAAATCAAGTCGGACGACCTGGCGGTGGCCTTTGGACAGGCCCAGGATGCCATGGAGATGATTCGGGAGGATAAACACGGACTGGTTCAGGAGGAACCCATTGGCGATGCTCCCGCCATGACTGCGGGAAAGATCATTACGTTTCTGTTGGCTGCCTTTTTCGGCGTCACTGCTTACATCCTTGGGAATCTGGGGGCGGACAGAACGCCGGTGACGGTGCTGTGGGTACTGTTTGCGGTGATGGCGGCTCTGCGAATTGGCCTGGGAGCCCTGGCTCGCAGCATTCGCAAGGAGAAAAAGCGGATGCGGGAGGCGGAAAAACGATAACATGATGCTCCGGAGATGGGTTTCTCCGGAGCATTTTCTGCGGGAACTCCCATATTTTTTGCATTTCCACTGAAAGTCTGCTATAATCTCCCCGAGTGATACTCCGGGAGGGATTTTATGAACGCATACGAGCGCATCAGCCGGTACAAATCCGAACTGATGGGCATTGCCATACTGATCGTGGTCTACGGTCACTATTTCTATTATCACAGCGGCTTGCAGGCCTATCAATATCTGAACATCACCATGTGGTATACCATTGGATCGGTGGATATTTTTATTTTCCTGTCGGGCTTTGGTATCTGGCGGTCTCTGAGCAAAAATGACAACCCCTTGCAGTTTATGCAGCGGCGGCTGTCACGGCTGCTGCCGTCCTATCTGCCCTTTATTCTGATTTTCTGCGGCGTCTGTTTCCTGGTAGGCACCATGAACAAGTGGCAAGTGTTGGGGAACCTTACCACCTTCGGCTGGTGGGCACAACTGGGAAGCCAGTTTAACTGGTACATTCCCACCCTGATCGTCATGTATCTGCTGTCGCCGCTGTTTTACCACATCATCAAGGAATACGGAAAAAAGTCCCTGTGGGTCATTCCTTTCCTGTGGCTTGTCTGCGCCGGATGTGTGGGTACCAGTCTGATGATCGGCGTCAGCCGTTTCCCGGTGTATTTCCTGGGCATGTATCTGGGCAGGGAAGCGGCAGAGGGGAAGTCCCCCTCCAAGGGGCACCTTCGGCTCTCCGGGGTGGCTGCGGTGATCAGTATGATCGCCCTGTATGTGCTGGTGCAGGTCATTCCCGACGGCCTGAGCCGCTTCGGCTTCTGGTGGCACCCCTATCTGTTTTCCACCCCCGGCTGCCTGTATTTTACTTCCTGGTGCCTGGAAAAGCACGAAAAGTGGGGCTTGACCCGAAAGCTCAACCGATTCCTCTCCTTCCTGGGTGGCAAGAGCTTTGAAATTTACCTGTGGCACATTCTGGTGTACACTGCCGCATTGCAGTTTGGACTAGCCAATACCGGGGCCAAGGGATGGCTTCTGTGGGCGGTCATGGCAGTGCTGGGCATCGTGGCAGGCTGTGTTTACAGCACCGTCATCAATAAAATCACCGCTCGGAGGAAAAAGCCATGAAACAATTACGGGGCAGCCTGCTGCTCCTGCTGACGGCCATGATCTGGGGCGCCGCCTTTGTGGCCCAGAGCGTGGGTATGGATTATATCGGCCCCTATACCTTCCTGTTTTCCCGGTCCATTCTGGGGGGGCTGGTGCTGCTGCCGGTGATTTATTTCCGGGGAAAGAAGAACCCGGAAGAAAAACAGGCGGAAAATAAACGGATCCTGCTGGTGGGCGGCCTGTGCTGCGGTGCGGCTCTGTTTGTGGGAAGCATTTTGCAGCAGATCGGTATTCAGGAGACCACTGCCGGAAAAGCCGGTTTCCTCACCGCCATGTACATGATCCTGGTGCCCATTGTGGGGCTGTTTTTCGGGAAAAAGCCCGAAATGAAGGTCTGGGGCGCTGTGGTGGTGGCCCTGGTGGGTATGTATTTCCTGTGCCTTTATGGCAGTGATTTGGGCAGCATCAACCGGGGCGATCTGCTGGAAATGGCCTGCGCGTTGGGCTTTACGGTGCATATCCTGGTGATCGACTACTTCTCCCCCAAGGTGGATGGGGTGAAAATGAGCTGTATTCAGTTCTTCATCTGCGGCATTCTGGCCTTTGTGGGTATGCTGATTTTTGAAAGTCCCACATTGGGGGACATCCGGAATGCGCTGCTGCCCATTGCCTATGCGGGCATTCTTTCCAGCGGTGTGGCCTATACCCTGCAAATCGTGGCCCAGAAGGACACGGACCCCACCGTCGCGTCCCTGCTGATGAGCCTGGAATCGGTGTTCAGTCTGGTCTTTGGCTGGATCATTCTGAAGGAGGCCATGAGCAGCGTGGAGCTGTTGGGCTGCGGCCTTATGTTCGGGGCCATTATCTGGGTGCAGCTTCCCGGAAGAAAAGAGAAACAGACATAAAACGGCTCCCGCAGTCAAAAGGACTGCGGGAGTTTTGCGTATCATGGATAGGGGATATATTCGCCCGGTGCCATCCGCAGACCACGCGGTGTGAAGTTCAGGGTAAGGGGAATTCTTTCGCCCAAATCCACGCTGGACCCGGTCTCCATATTCTCCAGGCGGAAATTGATAATGGTGCCCTCCACCTCTGTGCCAAGGATCACCCAGTCTTCATAGACCGTCCAGATCACGTCCTCGTACTGTCTGAAGCTTTCACCGGCCAGGTTTGAGGGGGTCACACGGATGATTTCATAGGTCCCTGGGATGGTTTGATTGCCGTTGTAGAAATATCCTTCCTCCGCACCGAAATACAGGCCGTTGGCACAATCGGTAATGAAGTCCCCACTGGTGGATGCGATCAGTTCGTCTTGGGTCAAATTATAGGTGATGATTACGGATGAAGTGGAAGAAGTAAACTGGGTCTCATCCTCGGAGAGATACTCCAGGTCGGTATCCACCCCGTAGACATAGAGGGTTTCCTCCCAGATCCAGCCGCAGAGGTTACTCAGGCTCGCCAGGTCAATGTCCAGTTCTTTCTGAGTTCCGCCGTCCGCCGGAACTCGCACTACAGCCATTTCATGGGGGCTATCCTGCTGGATCACAAAGAGGCTGTCCTGATAAAACAGAAAAATATCCCAGAGCCAACCCCCGCTGCCTCCATTATAGTATTCCGGCAGCACTTCCGCGGCGTATTCATATAGCCCTGTGCCGTCGGCGTTAACGGAAAACAGCCGGGAATCATCCAGAATGTAGAGCTTGTCCGTCTCTACAAGGAATTGGATTACGGAGTTTTCCGTTGCGCTTTCGTAGATGATCTCTTCCTCGGTGCCGTTCTCATTGGCCCTGGCAATGCACCGATCCAACTGGTAATAAGTATAGCCCTCTGTGGTGCCGGAGGGGGCCGGAACGGCATCCGTCATAGCCGAAGCCGGGGCGGTGGGAGCCTCACGGCTGGCCTGATACAGCAGCACACCAAAGACCACCGCCATAGCCAGAAAGAACAGGGCCAGCCCCAGGAACACATACAGCAAAATGTGGTCCCTGGTGATGGTGTTCTTTCGATAGGCCGCAATGGCCTCCTGCTTTTCCTCCGGGCTTTCCGCATCGCCCTGCCCAAATCGAAGGGGAGAGACATAGCCGGGAATGGCTCGCAGGGCGTGTTCTGCCTTTTGGCTCAGTTCCGCCCAGTCGGCGGCGTCCTTCAGGCTCCCGTCCTGAGTCAGCTTTTCCAGCTCCGCCATTTCGTTGTCCAGCCGGGTGAAATTTGCTTCCACGATGGATTCGATCTTTTCCGGGTGCTTCTGCATCTCCAGAATTTCGTCTAGGGAGAACCGGGCCTTTCTCAGGATCACGATCTGCTTCAGTTCCTGAACATTTTCCTCCGTGAATTCGTGATAGGTCCGACCATTCCGCCGCTCGGTGGGAACTTGGAGCATACCCCGTTCCTCATAAAACCGGATGGTCCGTTCCGGGATTCCGGTTAACATAATTACTTCCTTCATCTTCATCAGGCATCGCCTCCTGAGGACATCATACACTCTACAGTCGTTACGGAGTCAAGAAAAATATGAAAAAAACCAGAAAAAACCTTCCGCAGTGCGAATCTGCGGAAGGTTTTGGGCGTTTTGTCTAGGGGTAAGGGATAAATTCGCCGGAATTGCTCACAATGCCCAAGGGGGTACACTCTACGTCAAAATAGTTGTTTACATTCAGCTTTTTGGTTGCTCCGGTTTCCAGGTTTTCTACATATATATTTGTCAGCAGTCCTTGCTGATCCTGGGCCTTTATGAGATAGTTTTCGTACATTTTGCAAATCAGGTCTTCCCCGGTGGAGATCACTTCGCCCTCCGGATTTTCCGGTGTTACACGGATCAGCTCAGTTCCCGTATATTCCAACGTTCCCGTGTTTTCTACGGTTCGGTAGAAATATCCCTCATCCTCGTCAAAGCACAGGGCAATTGCCAGACAGGTGGCGAAGTCTCCCTCCAGCGTTTCAATACGCTTTTCGGTTTCGAGGTCATAAATGTCGATTTTTGACATATAGACCTCTGGCTCGTAGCTGTCCGCATAGGTGCTGTACAGATACAGCTTGCCGTCCCAAATGCAGCCTTGGGTTCTCAGCATGCCGGAAATGTCCACATTGATTTTTTCCTGCTTGCTGCCATCCACCGGAACTTTGGTCAGGGCGATTGTGCCGCCAAAGGTGCCGGACTGATGCTGCCCCACATAGATGCAGTCTTCGTACAGCGCAAACGTACTGCCCATGCCAATTATTGTTTCATGGGTGTAGGTCGAGTAGATCTCCGCCGGATATTCGTGAAGTCCGCTGCCATCGGCGTTGATGGAATATAGATAACCGTCATCTAAAATATAGATTTTTTCATCATCTACGATATACGAAATGTTGTTATAGGTGGTACTGCTTTCGTAGATCACTTCCTTTTCGGTGCCGTCCTCCTTGCACCGGGTAAGGCTGTTGTCTGTCCGATAGTAGATCCAGCCCTCCGTGGTGCCGGAGGGAGCCGGTACAGTCTCAACATCCTTTTTTATCATCAGCGTCAAAACGATCACCAGTGCAAGACAGATAATGCCCAAACCAATGGTAATGAACAGCAAGAGATTATCCTTTATTTTGGCCTTTTTGCGGTAGGAAGAAATGGCGGCCCGCTTCTCGGTCTCGCTCTCCGGGTCGTATTGTCCAAATCGAAGGGGGGATTCGTAGTTCTGAATCCTGGTCATGGCCCGCTCTGTCTTCCGACTGAGCTCGTGCCAGTTTTCCGCCTGGGGGAGTGTTTCGTCGGTGGAAAGCCGCTGTCCGATTTCGTGCTCCTCTTTGAGCCGCTGCTGATAGCGTTCCACCACGGTGGGAATATCCCCGGGATGCCGCTGCATCTTTAAAATCTCCTCAATGGAGAACCCGGCCTTCCGCAAAATGATGATCTGCTGCAGATCCTGAACGCTCTCTTCTGAGAATTCGTGGTAGGTTCGTCCGTTTCGGCGCTCTGTGGTGGTCTCCACGAGGCCCCGGCTTTCGTAAAATCGAATGGTGTTTTCCGGCAGGCCGGTCTTTGAGATCACGTCTTTAATCTTCATGTTTCTGCACCTCCTGGGGCTATGCTACCATCCACAGTAATTGGGGAGTCAAGTAAAATTTGCGGATTTTTCTATAAATTTTTGAAATATCGCTCCGCAGCCTCCAATTCTTCCGGGGTTACATCACGATTTCCGTATTTTACCCGGTTATAGGTTGCCACAAGGATGTCTTCGTCGGAGACGGAGGGATCCAAAAGCTCGTTTGGGGTCTTAATAATGGCAGTGCCGTCTTCCCGGGCTTTTTTGCGAAGCATCTGCTGGAATATATATCGAATCTTCATGGCGGGGCTTTCAAAGTCCCGGATTTTCTGCTTGTTCTTCCGATCGCGCCAGCGGCGCAGCAGCCCAGGCCGCTCCAGCTTTTCTACATAATCCTCGTAATCCACGATTTCTTCGGCCTTTTTTGTTTTCATGCGGTTGCGGAGGAAAAGTCCACCGATGCACAGGGTCACCAGAACACAGGCAGCTATAAAGCAGGCCACCATGACCATGGTAGACACGGCAGAGCCTACATAATTCAATCGTGCCCAGCCGTCATCCCGGGAATTGTCGCCGCCGCCGTTGCCCTCCCCGCTACGGGTGTGCAAAATGGAGCGGAGCCACGCCTGGAATGCGGCCATGACTGCCTTGAGCCAGGTCATATATTCTTCCACCACGGGAGATCCGCTGTTTATCAAAGCCCGCACACCGGCGGCAGCGGCGGTTTTCAGGCTCCAGAATACCAGCGTCACCGCCACAGCGATGCCCAGGAAGATCAGCACCAGAATCAGACTGTGCTGCTGAATTTTGGCGGGATTTCCAATGTTCCGATAGCTGCGGTTTTTGTGCTGGCTGATCCGCATGGAGCTGTCCCGAAAGCCGTCCAGCGTTAAAAGCAGGGCGGAAACTGCCGTGATGCAGGCACTCATCTCCCAGGCACTGCCGTAGGCCCGGGCAGCAAACAGGGAAAGACCCGCCGCCAAGGTGCTCCATACCCCCAGGGGGCCGTAAAATCCATAGCCGGAGGCGGTCAGTGCGCCCAAAGTCAGCAGACAAATGCCCACCGTGACCAGGGGCTTCAGATAGCCGCCCAACAACCAAATTGCCGGGAATGCGCTTGCGAGTGCCGCCGGGATCATGGCTGCCATGCCGATTTTTGTATCCCGCCCTGTGGCGAAGGCGCCGGCGCTGGCACCCATAATGCCTGCCAGCAGGAACACTCCCACACTCTGCGCCGGAAGGTTCCAGATCCGGCAAAGGATCAAGCCCAGACCAAAGCTGCCTGCGGCAGATAGTAAGATTCCACGAATTCGGCCCATAGTACCACCTCCTGTGCAACCATTGTACGTTCTACAGTAATTGCGGAGTCAAGAATTATTTTGTGATTCTATGGAAGATTCTGTGGAATTAAAAAACTCCGCCAATCTGCATTGACGGAGTTTCGGTTTAAATTAGTCCTCGTCAGCGGGGACGCTGCGGTAGCGGCTGTAGGCAACCACGATGCGGCGGCCGGGTTCGGTGCCGGTGGAATAGGTGGTGACATCGGGGTAGTCCTGCAGAGCAGCGTGGATCACATGACGCTCGTAAGCGTTCATGGGTTCCAGGGTGATGTTCCGATGGGACTTGACCACCTTGCCGGCCACCTTGTTGGCCAGACGAACCAGGGATTCTTCCCGCTTCTGACGGTAGTTCTCGGCATCCACATTGATGCGGACACGCTTGCCCTGACCGTGGTTCACGGAGTAATTGGTGATGTGCTGAATGGCGTCCAGGGTATCGCCCCGACGTCCAATGAGCATGCCCAGTGCGTTGCCCTGGAGCTCCACAGAGTAGGTATCCTCGCCGGTCTTGGTGGCAACGGGGACAGCATCGGAGCCCATGTGCTCCAGCAGACCCTTCATAAAGGTCTCGATGCGCTCCTCCACGGTGCCTGCGGCAGCGGGAGTGTAAACGGGCTTGGGAGCTTCTGCCTTGGGCGCCTCGGTCTTAGGCTGAGGCTTGGGCTGGGGTTTTGCCTTGGGGGCTTCGGCCTTTGCCTTGGGCTGAGGCTTGACCTCTTCTGCCTTGGGCTGGGGCTTTACGGGCTCGGGCTTCTTCTCGGGAATGGGATCGGGCACCTCGTAGGTGAGCTTGACCTTTGCAGGGGTGGCGCCAATTCCAAAGAAGCCGGAGCGAGGCTGTTCCAGTACCTCCACAGAGACGCTGTCACGATCCATCTGGAGCATGTCCAGGCCGGCCTGAATGGCCAGATCCAGCGTCTTGCCGGTGGCTTCAATGAATTTGAACATATAAATTGTGCTCCTTTATGTCTGACTGACGAATTTCAGTCATTCGGAATCGGTAGTTTCTTCCTTTTCCTCCGCGGTATTTGCGGAATTCTTGCCATAACGGTTGGGGTCGTAAGCACGGCCACGGGAATAGGGACGATTGGGGTCGCCGGACAGGCCGCCCTTAGCCAGTTCCTTTTCGTGAGCGAGCTGGCGCAATTCTTCCTTTTCCTCTTCGGTGAGCTTGCCCTTGCCGGCAAATTCGTTGTTGTCTTCTAGGGCTTTCTGCTGCTTCTTCACCTTGCGGCGGCTGGTGTTGGGGTTGGCAACGCCTTCGGGGTTGGCAGCACGGCGCTCAGCACGGCGAGCTTCCTTCTCGGCCTCGATGGCAGCCTCTTCGGCAGCCTTTTCACGCTTGATGGCATCTTCGGCATCGTAGACCTTGCGATAATGTTTAGTGAGGATGCTGTCCTGGAGGGTGTTCCAAACAGCCTGTGCAATCCAGTATACACACATGGAAGCGGGCATGTTGAAGCCAATCCAGAGAGAGAACAAGGGCATCATCCAGGTCATGGTCTTCATGCTCTGGTTCGCGGCAGCGGCAGCATCACTGTCCTTTTCGCCCTTGTCGTTGGTGGCCACGGAGCCGTTGAGCTTCTGAGATATCTGCATGGTGGCCCACTGGGAAACAGCGGAAAGGACGGGAATGATGAACAGACCAAAACCGGGCAGGTCATAGGGGCCGTTGATGATCCATCTCCAGGAAGGGATCTGGGAAAGGTCGATGCCCAGGAAGGTAAAGTCAATGGCCTTCTCGGCAATGTCGGGGATGAAGGCGGAGATGGCGTCGATGTTGGTGAAAACATGCTGTGCCATGGTGATCTCTTCATAGGCCACATTGGCGGTGGAAAGGTCAATGTTGATGCTGGTGAGGAACTGACGGATCATTTCGATCTGGTCAGCGGTAAGTCCCATGAGGTAGGTCATGGGCTGACGGATGACATAGTACAGTGCCATCAGAAGGATCAGGGGGAGCAGGCTCCAGAGGCAACCGCCGGTGGGGCTGACGCCTTCCTTCTTGTAGAGGTTGGCCATTTCCTGCTGATACTTCATCTTGTCGTCGCCGCACTTGGCTTCCAGTTCCTTCAGTTTGGGGCCCAGACGGGCGGTCTTCATCATGCTCTTCTTACTTTTTGCGTTGAAGGGGAGCAGGATGAGCTTGGTAATGAGGGAAAACAGGATCAGTGCGATGCCATAGTTGCCGAATACGTCGTAAAGCAGACGCAGCAGCCAGGCGAAGGGATAAAGAACATATTTCATGTGTTACCTCCGACGTAACAGGGGTCCGTACTCAGGGTACGGGGTCATAATGGTCTCCCTTGTAAAAGGGGTTACACCGAATGAGCCGTTTGATGGTCAAAAAGCCGCCCTTCCAGGGGCCATGTTTCTCGATGGCCTCCAAAGCATATGCGGAGCAGGTGGGGATAAAGCGGCAGGATGGGGGAAAGGCAGGGGAGATCTTACTCCGGTAAAACCGAATCAGCCACAGAAGGCTCTTCTTCATGGGGCTTCTCCTTTCTGATGAGGCCCAGTTTTTCAAACTGGGTCAAAAGACAGTCCTGAATTTCCCGGAAGTCAGCCTCCGCGGCCCGATGCCGTGCTACAATGACAATGTCATAGCCCAGGGCATAGGAAGACTCCGACAGGCGGTAAGCCTCCCGGATGCGGCGGCGGATGCGATTTCGTACCACGGCGTGGCCGAGCTTTGTACCGGCGGTGAGACCGAGGCGGTTGTAGTCCAGGCCGTTTTTGCGGCAATAGACCACAAGACACCGTCCGGGAGCACACTTGCCCTTCTGGTACAGGCGTCGGAACAGATGATTCTGTTTTAGGGATTTGGTTGAAACCATGGCAGAACCCTTCAGAGAAAAATTTGTAAATGACCGGCAATAAACGTATGGGGCGAACAGATTGCTCCATTCACCCCAAATTTATCGGCATCAA
>CAZEPQ010000042.1:0-14974 GCA_964514175.1 uncultured Oscillospiraceae bacterium | reverse complement strand
CCTTTGCCAACGACGGCGTGCTGACCTATGAGCTGATGATCGAGCGCATCAACTCTGAGCTTGCCAACATCCTGGGCAACCTGGTGAACCGTACCATTGCCATGGACCAGAAGTATTTCGGCGGAAAGATCATGAATCCCTGTGCCGCAGAGCCTGTGGACGAGGAACTGAAGGCTGTGGCCCTGGCTATGCCTGAAAAGGTGGAGCAGAAGATGGATGGCCTTCATGTGGCCGATGCCATCGACGAGATCTTCGTGCTGCTGCGCCGTGCAAACAAGTATATTGACGAGACCATGCCCTGGGCTCTGGCAAAGGACCCTGCCAAGTCCGACCGTCTGGGCACTGTGCTCTATAACCTGCTGGAATCCATCCGCTTTGCGGCTGTGATGCTGGAGGCATATCTGCCTGAGACCGCTCAGAAGATATTCAAGCAGTTGAATGTTGCCAACGAGGGTGTGGAGTCCCTCCGCGAATTCGGCCACATGCCTGTGGGCGAGAGTGTGGGCACCGCTGAGATCCTCTTTGCCCGCATCGACGCAAAGAAGAAACTGGAAGAGATCGAAGCTCAGAAGGCTGCCAAGGTTGCCGCTGAGACTGCTGCCGCAGAGCCCGAGACCGAGCCTGTCACCTTCAAGGAGAACATCGCGTTTGACGATTTCGAGAAGGTTGATATGACCGTGGTGAAGGTTCTGGAGTGCGAGAATGTGAAGAAGTCCAAGAAGCTGCTACGTTTCACCCTGGACGATGGCAGCGGCAACCCCCGTCAGATCCTTTCCGGCATTGCCCAGTACTATAAGCCTGAGGAGCTGCTGGGCAAAACCCTGGTGGCTGTTACCAACCTGGCGCCCAGAAAGATGATGGGCCTGGAATCCTGCGGTATGCTGTTGTCTGCGGAAAAGGACGAGAAGCTGACCCTTCTGATGCTGGATGACAACATCCCCGCCGGTGCAAAGCTCTGCTAAGGAGAACGTCATGCGTCTTGACAAGTATTTAAAGGTATCCCGTCTTATTAAGCGCCGCACCGTGGCCAACGAGGCCTGTGATGGCGAGCGTGTTATGGTCAATGGTCGGACAGCCAAGGCCAGCTACGATGTAAAGATCGGTGATGTGCTGGAGATCCGCTTTGGTCAGAAGACCGTGAAGGTGGAGGTGCTGAGCCTCAGCGAGTCCACCAAAAAGGCGGATGCTGTGGCTATGTATAAGGAGCTCTAAGGAAATACCCGCCGCAGGCTGCGGCGGGTATTTTGACAGAAGGATGGTGATCTCAATGTCACAGGGAATGTATGAAAAGGTACAAAAAAGCATAAAGCCCAAGCGGCGGTGGAGCCTCCGGGTCACCGTTACGGTGGCATTGGTCTTCCTGGGGCTGGTGGTGGCGCTGCTGATCTGGGCGGTGCAGTATCGGCTCAGCTACCGGGAATATGTGTACTATTTTTCCGGCAGCAATATTTACGCGGCGGAAAATCTTTGTTTTCACGCTGACGTTCAAGGAGAACTGATCCGGGGCAAGCGAGATAGCGTGGAGAAGTTCTACAGCTATGTGTCTGTCAACGGCATTGGACGGGTGGGAAAGGCACCGGAAGGAGCGCCGGATATCACCATTGACTTCGGTGACGGCGGCTCCATGAAAATATGGGAAACGGATAACGGGAAATTTAAGTGTTATCTGCTCTATGAACATACCGACGGTTTTTCCTATGGATACTATTCCACCCAGATGACCGTGGGAACCATGGTGGTGAATTTCCTGTCACGGAGTGATAACGCCCCCTGGAACGGAATACTGGAATAAAAAGCTGCGGTTCTCTTCGAAAGGAAGGAACCGCAGCCAATTTTATGTGCTTTCAAACTGGGTCTGATACAGTTCGGCGTAGAAACCGTTTTGCTCAATGAGCTGCTGATGGGTACCCTGTTCCACCACCTGTCCATCACGGACCACCAGAATGTTGTCCGCTCTGCGGATGGTGGAGAGTCGATGGGCAATGACAAAGCAGGTTTTGTCCTTCATCAGCTCTCGCATGGCCTTCTGAATACGGATCTCCGTCTGGGTGTCCACATTGGAGGTGGCTTCGTCCAAGATTAGCATACTGCCGTCCTGGAGCATGGCACGGGCAATGGTGAGAAGCTGCTTCTGGCCTGCGGAAATGCCGCTGCCGCCGCCGGTGAGGACGGTATCATAGCCTTGAGGGAGCCGTTCAATGAAGCCGTGGATCTGAGCGGCCTTGGCGGCTTTCACCACGTCCTCACGAGTGACGCCGGGTTTGCCGTAGGCAATGTTGTCATAGATGGTGCCGTGGAACAGCCAGGTGTCCTGGAGCACCATGGTGTAGGCCTTCCGAAGGGAATCACGGGTCAGGCCAGTGATCTCCTTGCCGTCCACGTTGATGGTGCCGGAATCCTTGTCATAGAACCGCATGAGCAGGTTGATGATGGTGGTTTTTCCCGCACCGGTGGGGCCTACGATGGCGATGAGGCTGCCTGCGGGGGCATCCAGGGAAAAGTCCTTCAAAATCTGCTTTTCCGGGGTGTAGCCGAAGTCCACGTTTTTAAGAGCCACATTTCCATATACATCCGCCAGGACCTGGGCGGCTTCATCGTCGGGCTTCTCTGGCAGTTCGTCGATAAGGCGGAAAACACGCTCGGCTGCTGCCATGGCGGATTGCAGCTCGGAGATGATGTTTGCGGTCTCGTTGATGGGGCCGGAGAACTTTCTGGAGTACAGTACAAAGGAAGAAATATCGCCCAGGCCAATGCCGCCGGAGAGGTATTGCAGGGCTCCAAACACGCTGATCAGGGCCAGGGAGATGTTGTTGATAAAGTTCACCGAGGGGCCGTTCATGGTGCCGTAGTATTCCGCGTTGGTGTAGGCATTGACGGCAATTTCGTTCATTTTGTCAAAGCCCGCAATTACCGTGGCCTCCTGATGATAGGCTCGTGTGGTCTTCTGACCGGAGAGCATTTCCTCCACGTAACCGTTCAGCTCACCCAGGGAGGCGGAACGCTTGCGGAACAGGGGGCGGACCTTTTTGGTGATGAACCGGGTCAAAAGAATGGAACAGGGGACAGTTACCACGAAGATCAGCACCAGAGAGGGGGCGATGGTCAACATCATAAAGAGGCTTCCAACTACGGTGATGGCGCTCTGTACTACCTGAACAAAATCCGAGGACAGAGAGGCATTGACGGTGTCGATATCATAGGAAATGATGGAGATGATGTCGCCGGTCTGGTGGCCATCAAAGAATTTCACCGGCAACTTCAGGAGCTGATGGAATACATCTCCACGCATCCGGGACACCACCTTGCGGGTCAGTGTCACCATGAGCAGTTGGAGGCCGTAGCTCAGCAGGCCAGAGACCACATAGCTCAGGACCATTAGCCCCACCAGCTTAAATACCGTGGGGAAGTCTGCCTGCCCGGCGCCTAAACCGATGGCGTCAATGGCCTTGCCGGACAGGTTGGGGCCCAGAAGCCCCAACAGGTTGCTGGAAACTGCCAAAACGGCAGCCAGCAGCAGGAACAGCTTGTGTCGGGACAGATAGCCCCAAAGTCGGGTCAGAATGTATTTTTTATGGACAGGCGTTTTTCCCTGAACACGGCGGTCACCGGTCATGTCGTTGCTGCGGGGGCCTTTTTGTCCGAAATTACTCCGCATCAGCTTCGCCTCCCTTCAGAGACATCTGATTTTCCGCAATGACTGCGTACATTTCGCAGGTCTCCAGCAGCTCGTTGTGGGTGCCGCAGCCTACCACCTGACCATCATCCAGCACCAGAATCAGATCCGCATGGGAAATGGCAGAGATTCGCTGTGCTATGATCACCTTGGTGGTATCGGGATAGCAGCGATTGAGACAGCGGCGAAGGGCAGCGTCGGTCTTGTAGTCCAGAGCGCTGGAGGAATCGTCCAGAATGAGAATATCTGGGTTTCCTGCCAGGGCACGGGCAATGAGAAGACGCTGCTTCTGACCGCCGGACAGGTTGGTGCCCCGGACGGTGAGCATGTGATTCCAGCCATCGGGCTTGGAATTGACAAATTCCATGGCCTGGGCGTGCTCTAGGGCACGGAGAATGGCTTCGTCAGAGAGATTTCTGCCGTAGTTCACGTTTTCACGGATGGTGTCTGCCATCCAGAAGTCATTTTGGAAGGCCATGCCGAATTTTTCAGCCAGTTCCTTCCGGGACACGGAGCGAATATTTTTGCCGTCGATGTAAATATTGCCGGAATCCGGATCGTAGAATCGGATCAAGAGCTGGATCAGGGTACTTTTGCCGCTGCCGGTGGTGCCGATGATGCCCAGGGTCTGGCCTTTGCCCAGGGAAAAGCTCACGTCGGTCAGATTGTCCCGATTCTTGTGATAGGAAAAGGAAACATGGTCAAAGACCAGCTTGCTTTCGGTCTCAATGCCGGGAAGGTCCTCCGGTACCATGTCCTCCGGTGCGTTCAGCACCTCCTGGATACGGCCTGCGGAGGCGGCACCCTTGGCGCAGAGGGTGAAAATTCGGGTGACGCCCAGCATGGCGTTGAGAATAATGGTGAAATAGCTCAAAAACGCAATGATGGCGCCGGGCTGAGCCTGACCGCTGTTGACCCGGTAAGCACCCACCAGAACCACGGCGCAGAGGCCCAGATTCAGGATCAGAGTCGTGGTGGGGTTGGAGATTGCCATAACCGCACTGGCCTTCTGCTCCGAGACGGAAAGGGTCTCGTTGACGCTGTCGAAGCGGTTCTTCTCATATTCCGTCTTGGACAGGGCCTTGATGACACGGACACCGGTGACGTTTTCCTGCACCGTTTCCACCAGCTTATCCAGAACGGATTGGGTGTAGGTGTACAGGGGAATAGAGATTTTGGATACACCCAGCACCACCAGGAAGATAAATGGCAGCGTAGCCACCAGCACCAGAGTCAGCACCGGGTCCATGGTGGCGGTGATGAGAATGCCGCCGATGAGCAGAATGGGGGCACGGACGCCCATGCGCTGGACCCGGGACACCATTTCGTTGACATTGTAGGTGTCGGAGGTGAGGCGGGAGACCAGGGAGGCGATGGTGAAGTCATCCGTCTGCCCTGCGGACAGGTGTGACACCTTGGAAAATAGATCGTGCCGCAGGGCCAGAGTTACTTTTCCGGCGCTTTTGGCTGCCATTCGGTTTGCTGTGATGTTGGATGTGATGGACAGCAGGGCGCAGAGCACCATAATGCCTCCCCAGAAGAATATTTGACGAGGATCCTTTTGGGGTACCACATCGTCGATGATCTTCTCCAGAATGGATGGGATCACCAGATCCATCATGGATGCAAAAAACTTAATGGCAAGGCCGATGGTCATAATGCCCCAATGGGGACGTATATACTCCATGATCTTTCTCAAGTTCTCCGCTCCTCTCATGTTTAGTTTCATTCCTTATCATTTTACCAGAAAGACAGGTGTGTTGCAAGAATCGGTTTTTGCGGAGATATTAAATATAATTGCGTGTGATCGGTGTCGTCGCTGCTTCCGAAAGGTGTTTTTTGTCCATTTTTGCCAACAAATTGGGGTTTATTTCGGCAGGACGACAATTAAAATGGATGCGAATTTGTAATATAATAACATATATTAATCCAAAGAAAGAAGGATGCAGTTATGGAACTGATTCGTGGTATTCCTTATGAAACCTTTGTGCGCAGCCCTTATATGAAAATGTCCGGTCCTCCCATGGACGAAGGGGAAGGCCCCGGTGGTCCCGGCGGCCCTGAGGGTCCTGGTGGTCCTGAGGGCGGTATGCCCGGTATGCCGGAGAGCTGGCCCGAATTTGCCGCTGTGGAAGTGAAGAACGGCAAGGTGGTCAACACGGATGAGGCCGTTTCCGGCCAAATCACCGATGCATGCGCCAAGGATGTGACCCTGAACATTCACCGCAAGGATATGGGCGGCATTTACGTTTCCGGCGAAGGCTCCGACTACACCGTGGAGCATGCCAACATCCGCATTTCCGGCGAAGGTCAAGGCCTGGGCGGCAAGCTCAGCGGCGCTGCCGTTGAAGATCACGCGGTTCTGACCCTGAAGGACTGCCGTATCAACATGGACGGCAAGCTGCGCTGTGCCACCTCCGCAGGCGGAAACAGTGTGCTGAAGGTCTATGATTCCATGCTGGTATCCCACGGCGATCCCTGGAATGTGGACGAGAAGGAAGTCACCTGGATCATCGGACCCGGCATGGCCAAGCCTCCCGTGTTCCTGGAGATCGAGGGCAATATGCGGACCCACTGCACCGTCATGGACTCCGAGAGCTATTTCTACAATTCCACCATCATTGCGGACTCCTGGGCAGCCCTTTCCACCGATGCTGCCGGTGACCGGGTGTATCTGGAGGCCAATGACTGCAACGTCATTACCACCCGTTCCGGCTATGGCACCTACGCCGATACTGGCTGTTACTGCACCCTGAACCGCTGCAACCTGGATGTTCAGAATATGGCAGCCATTGTGGCAGGTGAGTCCGGCGTGAAGCTCAACGACTGTACCGGCAAGTGCGGCAGCTACATTGTGCTGAACCATGTGGTCGGTGGCGGTCCCATGGCAGAGGCCATTCTGACCCAGGTTTCCGACATTGCCATCACCGGCGGCAGCTATCAGTGCGACGATGTTGCTGTGATCTGCAAGAGCTGCAATGCAGATGTGCTGTTTGACGGTGTGAAGGTGAATTCCAAGGCTGGCGTGCTGCTGAAGTCCCGTGTCAATGACGATCCCTGCGCACCCAATGCGGAAGGTAAGAACGTATACGGCGTTCATGTCACTGTGAAGAATATGGAGAGCAACAACTCCATTCTCCATGAGGATCCCAACCGCCGCATGACCGTGAAGCTGGAGAACACCAAGCTCACCGGTGCCATTACCGGCGGTGTGCTGCTGAGTATGGACGAGGCAAGCCTGTGGACTGCTGCCGCAGACTCCAAGGTGGTGCTGAACGGCGATGTGAAGATCGGTCAGATCGACGCCCTCCCCGGTGTTACCATCCAGGCAGTGGGCGGCGAGGCCAAAGAGTTGATCCTGCCCTCCGGTGGTAAGCTGGTTGTGAAGACTGCATAATAAGCGCAACCCCCACCCAAATCGGGTGGGGGTTGGTACATTTCAGGAGCCAAAGCCGGTTTTCGGCGGCTTGAGCCAGGTGCCACGGGACATATATACAATGAAACTGAGGCCGCTGAGGGTCCAGGTAATGGGATAGGCCCAGAAGACCACCCGAATGTCCGGGATGATGGATACGGTGAGGGTAATGTATGTAATGCGGATGAGACACCAGCAGATCAGGGTCACCAGCATGGAGACCTTGGCTCTGCCTGCGCCCCGAAGGATGCCTGCCATGCAGTGAGAAAAGGCCAGCAGGAAATAGAACAGGGTTTCTGTCTTGATCTGGCTGATGCCGAAGGACATCACATTGGGGTCCCGGTTGAAGGCCGAAATGATCTGAGGGGCCAGCAGATAGATGGTCAGGCCCACCAGCTCTGCCACCGCCATGGAGCAGAGAGTGCCGTAGACGGCACCTTTTTTAGCCCGATCCTGCCGCCCCGCGCCGATGTTCTGGCTGACAAAGATGGAAAGCGCCATGGCGAAACAGGTCACCGGCAGGAAGCCGAAGCCTTCCACCTTGAAATAAACGCCGCAGCCTGCCATGGCATCGGCGCCGAAGGCATTGATGTTGGACTGGACGATGACATTTGCCAGGGATATGATGGAGTTCTGGAGGCCTGAGGGCAGCCCCACACCCAAAATCTGCTTCAGCATGGGGGTGTCGGGACGAATCTTTTTAATGTATATCCGATATTCTGTGTCTCCGGAAAGGAGCTTCCGGAAGGCCAGTACGGCGGAGAGGGTCTGGGCAATGGTGGTAGCCAGTGCGGCGGCCCCAACACCATAGCCCAGGACTGCAACAAACAGCAGATCCAGAGCCACATTGACAAAGGAGGATACGATGAGGTAATACAGGGGGTGCCGGGAATCGCCCACGGCCTGCAGAATGCCCACGGCGATGTTATACATGACCACAGCCAGAATTCCGGCAAAGTATATCCGGAAATACAGAATAGACTGGGGCAGCACCGATTCCGGGGTGCCCATCCATCGAAGCAACAGGGGCGTCAGAGCGATGCCGATGCCCGTCAGGGCGATACCTGCCACCAGACCAAAGAATACGGTGGCGTGGATGGCCCGCTGCATCATGTCCCTGTCTCTGGCACCAAAATACCGGGCAATAACCACGCCGGCGCCCATGGCGATGCCGTGGAACAGGCCCACCATCAGGAAAATGAGGCTGCCGGAGGAACTGACTGCCGCCAATGCCTCGCTGCCTACAAAGTTGCCCACGATGAGGCTGTCGCAGGTATTATAAAGCTGCTGGAACAGATTGCCGAAAAAGATCGGAACCGCAAAGCCCACCAGCTTCTTTAGAATATTGCCTTCCGTCAGCAGGGTCGCTCCGGATGACTTGGCTTTCATGGAAAACGCCTCCTTAACCGCGTTTCAATGGGCGGGAGATGTCCTCCCGCCCAAATATTTTTAATCCATTGCCATGGTGGCGTCAAAATGCTTGTTGATTTGTTCTGTAAATTCCAGAGCGGCGTTATAGCCCATCTTTTTCTGGCGGTTGTTCATGGCTGCCACCTCCAGGATCACGGCCAGGTTACGGCCCGGTTTCACGGGAATGGTGATGGTGGGGACCTTTACACCCAGAATGGTGGTAAATTCACTCTCTACGCCCAGACGGTCATAGAGCACGTCATCCCGCCATGCTTCCAGATTTACGATCATGTCGATGTTGGAGGATTCCTTGACTGCACCCATACCAAAGAGCTTTGCCACATTGATGACACCGATACCACGAAGCTCAATATAATGCCGGATCAGCTCCGGCGCGGAGCCGGAGAGTACATAGGCACCCTCTTTTTTGATCTCCACAGCGTCATCGGCAATGAGACGGTGACCGCGCTTGATGAGTTCGATGGCGGCTTCGCTTTTACCGACGCCGCTTTCGCCCAGAAGCAGCATACCTTCGCCGTGGACTTCCACCAGAACGCCGTGGCGGGTCAGACGGGGGGCCAAATAGTGCTTCAAGGTGGCGATCAGGGAGGAGACCAGCTCAGAGGTGGTGTCCTGGGTGCGGAGAATGGTGATGTTGTACTTACGTGCCATAATCAGGCATTCTTCGTGGGGCTGTAGACCACGGGCGTAGATCAACGCCGGGGGACGGTAGGAAAACAGACGGTCAAAGGTGACCACCCGCTGCTCCGGGGTGAGCCCTGCCAGATAGGTGTCCTCCACCAGGCCGATGACCTGGATCCGGGCGGGCTCGAAGTGCTCGAAGAAGCCGGAAAGCTGCAATGCGGGGCGGTTTACATCTTCTACGGTGATCTGTATTTTTTCAAAGTCGGAGGACTCGTAGAGCATCTCCAGCTTGAATTCCTTGCTCAGGTGTTGGAGGGATACTGTATACATGGACATATCTCCTGCTCCTTTTCGTTATTTCTAGAGTAATTATACCCCCAAAGAATCGGTTTGGCAACCTTTGGGGAAGGGTTCGGGCAGAAATGAGCTGAAATTCTCAAAAAAATTTTCAAAGAAACAGAAAAAATGTGTTGCATTTTCATTTCATTTCTGCTAATATATAACCCGGTGCCCGCAAAGGGTATCTGCCATTTTTATTACGGCGAGGAGGTGCAGCTAATGGCTAAATGTGATTTTTGCGGCAAAGGCGTGACCTTTGGTATCAAGGTTTCCCATTCTCATAGACGTTCCAACAAGGCTTGGAAGCCCAATGTGAAGCGCGTTAAGGCAATTGTCGACGGTACTCCGCGCCATGTATACGTCTGTACAAGGTGTCTGCGCTCCGGCAAAGTTACCCGTGCAGTCTGATGCCACATGCTAAGTCCACGGCTTAATGCCGTGGATTTTTGTGTATATGAAGAAAAAGTGTGCTGCCTCTTGTGATTCCTGTGAATCCGTTTGAGACAGCACATTTTTTATTTCGTCATTTGTTTTTTCTTCCGGGTGGCCCGGATGCGCTTCCTCTCCATTTCAGCGCCCTTTACAAGGCCGCGCATGTAAGCCAGTGCTGCAAGCACAACCGCCAGAATGATTACCAAAATCAAAACCCAAACCGGCACAGGGCCTTCCTCCTCTTCCAGGGCGGCATTGGCTGCCGCTTGTGTAGTCTCTGCTGCCTCGGAGACAGCTTCTGTTTCTGCTTCGGCATCTTCCGACTGGGCGGTCTCGGTCAGAACGTAGGCGGGAAGTCCCAGAGCCTGACGCTCTGTGAGATACGCAGTGTACTCCGCCAGCAGCTCGGCCAGCGCGCCCAGCATTTCCTCCGCATGGCCCACATTCTGGCTGTATGCCGCCAAAAGGAAGGGCTGCTCGGTGTAGATGATGGCCACATCATTGCATACACTGTCCTCTTCGCTGTACTTGTGGGCTACGTCATGGGTCTCTTCCAGCAGCAGATCAAAGCCCCAGCCCTCGTAGCCCGCCTTCATATAGCCCAGCAAATCGGGATAGGTTTCCTGATTCTCATATATGTACCAGAGTACATTCATCATATAGCGGATATTGAGGACGTTCTCGGTGTAATACTCCTCAGTGTATTCCTGTTCGCTGAACCGGGTCAAAGCCTCCCGGTACTCCCGATAGGAACCTAGATAGTCCTTCATGGTCTTTGCCATGGATGGATCATCGTCGGTGATGGTGTAGTTATACATATAGGGCAGGTAATAGGTGCCTATATAGTAGTTGCCCTTGCCGTCCTTGGTGCCGTCGATGGCATCCTCGGCCTCCAGATCATAGAAAATGATGTTCAGAGGCAGCATATATGTGGCACCGGCGTCCCGGTAGGAGTCTACCTGAAAACCGTAGGAATCTCCGGTGCCGGTGGCGTAGTAGGCCATGGCGAAGTTGTTCTCGCTGAGACCGTATTCCAGCCGGAATTGCTCCATGATGTCTGCAAGGGAGCGATGCTCAAAGTCGTAATAAGCGGCCAGGTCGTCCAGGACATCCGTTTGATCACTTGATTCAGCGTCCGTCGCATAGGCGGGGAGTGTCAGGGAGAAAACCAAAAACACCGCTAAAATCAAGGCAGTTAGTTTTTTCATATAGCACCACCTAAATGGGGTTTGGCGTTCAAACGATGTTCGTTCGAACGTCCCCATTATACAGGCAAAGGTCTGTGTTGTCAAATTTTATGAAAGATTTCCGTTGCGATGAAAAAACCGGCAGAGAATGAATCTCTGCCGGGAAATATGTTCTTAATGAAAAAATGGGATTACTTGGGCTGATAATCGCAAATGTCGCAGTACCAGGCCAGGAGACCATCGGGGTCATCGTCCTCGCAGTGACCGCCGTCCCAGATGATGCGGGCGTTGACGTTCTTGCCCTGGTTCTCCAGTGCGGTGGCCAGGTTCAGAACGGTGGGTACGGAGGTTGCGCCGTCCACGCCGCCGTGGCGGATCCACCAGTGCTGTGCGCAGCCGGGGTTGCCCTGGAGCACATGCCACATGGGGTTGAAAATCTTGCAGATATATGCCAGCTCCTCGTCCACCTGGGCGTTGGGATCACCGGTGGCCTTCTGAACAGCGAAGGGAGTGAAGTGACGGGCTGCTTCGGTGGCGGAGCCAAACACCAAGGTTTCCGCATTGTTCAAGGGGAACTCGTCAAAGGCGGGCAGATCTTTTTCACGGCCTGCATGAGTGGCAAAGTCCGCAAAGGTGAAGCTGTAGCCGTCGCCCTCAGCCTTGAGCCAAGGGTTCTTTTGGAGATATTCTGCCTTTTCAGTATCGGTTTTCTTGCCCATGAACCGCTTTGCTTCGGGGATCAGGTACTCCTGCATGCAGTAGTCAGCCATGTTGTCGATGGTGAGGGTGCCCCAGTCACCGTGACCCACCAGCTTGCACTCCTCCAGATAAGCCTTATAGGTGTCCTTCAGTTCCTGTGCGTATTCCTGATTAACCAGCTTGGGCTCCTGACGGGAGAAGGGGCCGCCGGCATAGGGAACGTGGCTCCACTGGAACTCGTAGGCGCAGTCACCGTTTTCCAGGTTCATAACGGGGCTGAAGGAGGCGGAGCTGAAGACCTTGTCGGATTCCTCGGCGGCACCGATGGCCTTGAGATAGGGCTCGTAAACCGGGCTGTCACCGGATGCGGCCAGCAGGCAGCTCAGACCGCCGCCAGCGGAGCCGCCGTGGGTGACGATGTGGTCTGCGTTGCAGCCCAGAAGATCGGCGTTGTGACGGACGTAACGAACTGCGGCCTTCAGGTCTACCATGGCGGCAGGAGCCTTGCCGTAGTATTTTCCGTCCTTGGCTCTGGGGTCGCCGTCAGGCCACTGGCAGTTTCTACCGCGGACGCCGGGATTTACCCACACAAAGCCCATGGCCAGAGCCAGGTTTGCCACATAGTCGGGGCCTTTTCCGCCGCCGGGACCACCGGGAGGACCTCCGGGACCGCCCATAGGGGGCATACCGGGCATTCCACCGGGACCACCGGGGCCACCCATGGGAGGCATACCGGGCATACCGCCGGGTGCGCCGGGACCTCTGCCGTGGGGGTCTGCATGGCTGGCGGGTGCGCCGGGGCCCATGGAATGATTGCCCTTGTTGGGAGAAGCGGTGTAGCCTGCCACATTGACGGCAAACAGAACGGGGGCATCGGAGCAAGACAGCTCTTTGCCGTCCACGGACACGGGAACCCGAATGTCAAGGCTCTGATAGTCGTCGTCCACAGGGGTTGTGCAGTAGCACAGGCTCTTATACTCTTTGTAAACGACCTTTTTGCCCTCTACCTCAAGATCCTTGAGGGTGTAGGCTGCGGGGTCTAAACGCAGGATGTCAGACATAAGAACATCTCCTTTGTTTGAATTCTACACATAGAATACCAGTTGGCAGTGTGTTTATCAATTCGAATTTTGGATAGTATCATTCCAAAACGGGATGCAAAAGCTGGAGGTCGATGGCGGTTACAGTATACTCTAATGCGGCATAAAAAAGCAAGTTGAAAACTGATGGCTCCATCGCAGAAAATAATACTTGCATTTGTGCAGTTTTATCCTTTAAACTGAAAGTATCAATTGAAGTGTGAAAGGAGCCTTTCTATGTCCTATTACATTGAGCGGGGCTGTATCGGCTGTCATCTGTGTGAATACGAATGCCCTGTTTCCGCAATCCGAATTATAGACGGACGGAATCAGATCGATCAGGAAAAGTGTATCCAGTGTGGGCAGTGCGTGGAGCTGTGCAGACTGAGCCTGATCAAGAGTACAGAGCCCCAGCCCCAGCCGGAGCCTCACGAGCCTATAGAGCTACATTGCGACGTTCTGGTGGTAGGTGCCGGCGGCGTGGGAACCGGTGCGGCGGCAAGGGCTGCCGATCTGGGGATGGACACCATTCTCATTGAGGCCGCAAAGCACTACGGCGGCGGAACATGGTTTGCCCACGGCGGTCAGTTCCCCGGTGCCAGAAAATATTACGCCAAGATCGGCAAGGATTCCTCCATTGAGGGCCAGGTTGGCTTCTGGCTTATGAACCAGAAGAACGGCTACAAGGATATGGACAAGCTCCGCAGTAATATCCAGGCCAACGGCGATTTCCTGGATTGGTTCGACGAGCTGGACCCCAGTCACACCGAACCCTTTGTGCCCATGCCTGAGGGGTGTCCCGTGGCCTTCGACATGAAGGAACGGCATATCAACTGCAAGTCCAACGACGATTCCATCGGTCCCGGCTGGATGGGTTCCTGGATCACAGAGAAGCTCTTTGAGACTGCCATTAAGAAGGGCGTTCGGTACTTCAACGAGACCCGTGCGGTGGAATTTATTACCGAAGACGGAAAGGTTGTTGGTGTGAAGGCTCTGGATCCCGGCGGCGAAAAGCATATCTATGCCAAGGCGGTGATCCTGGGTACCGGTGGCTACATGATGAATGACGAAAGAATGCGGGCCATTGACCCGGATATGATTCGGGGAGACGCCACATATCTGCGGCTGAACGTACCCACCAACATCGGCGATGGGCACGAAATGGTGGAAAAAATCGGCGGCGAGGTGGACTACACCCGGGGCGGCGTCCGTGGTCCCACCCATCATCCCTATTCCTATGCGGTCAACATGATGCTTCAGAATCCTGAGGCGGTGTATGTGGACGAAAAGGGCGAGCGCTGCTTTGAGCTTTCCAACGAGCCCATGGGCGGCGGTGCCCCCATCACCGGGCCCAACTGCCAGGCTGCGGAGATCATTCTGCGACAGAAGTCCGGCTTCTGCTATCTCATTATGGACGAGACCATGCTGGAGATGTTCGGCAGCCGGATCCGCACCCTGGACAATGGCCGTCCCTGTCCCTGGCGGGAGGAAGTGGAGGCAGAATGCGCCCTGGAGGATGTGCCGGGCCGGAAGGCGAAGACTCTGGATGAGCTGGCAAAGAAGCTGGGCATGGATCCTGAAGTGCTCAATGCCACAGTGAAGAAGTACAACAACTCCTGTGCCGCAGGCTACGATAAGGAATTTGGAAAGAAGCCCCAGCATATGCGGCCCTTCCAGCATGCCCCCTTCTACGGCTTCGCTGTAAGGAATTTTGACAACGGTGCCAGCCGTGGCGGCATCTCCATTGACGAGGACTTCCGGATCCTGCGTGCCGACGGCACGGTGATTCCCGGAGTCTGGTGCTCCGGTGACGCAGCTACCTATAGCTGGACGGAGAACATTGGACCGGTCGGTCTTTGCGGCGGTCTGGCAGGCGCCTGGGCCAGCGGCTACCACATTGCGGAACTGGTGAAGGATTATATCGGATAAACGACAGATAAACAGGCTCCCGGATGCAGTGGTGTCCGGGAGCCTGCATTTTCGCGGCTTGCGAAACGAGTCGAAGTGTGTTACCATATTCGGGCTAAAGATGGGAGGAAGTAGTGTGAAAGTAAGTACCGGTCCAGCACAGATGGAAAAGTGCGCACGAAAGCAC
>CAZEPQ010000041.1:0-15053 GCA_964514175.1 uncultured Oscillospiraceae bacterium | reverse complement strand
GATAAACAGAAGCACATCCTTGTGGGAGGTTTCACGGAAATACTCTGCCATGGTCAGGCCAGCCAGAGGCACACGGAGACGGGCACCGGCAGGCTCGTTCATCTGACCGAATACCAGAGCCGTCTTGTCCAGCACCTGGGATTCTTCCATCTCCTGCCACAGGTCATAGCCCTCACGGGAACGCTCTCCCACGCCGGCGAAGACGGAATAGCCGTCGTGCTCAAAGGCAATGTTTCGGATCAGCTCCATGATCAGCACAGTTTTGCCCACACCAGCACCGCCAAACAGGCCGATCTTACCACCACGGGCAAATGGGGTCATCAGGTCGATGACCTTGATGCCGGTCTCAAGGATTTCATCGGAGGTGGTGATCTCTGTAAAATCAGGCGCGTCATGGTGGATGGGCCAGCGTTTTTTCGTCTGAATGTCCCCCGCCCGGTCAATGGGCTCGCCGGTGACATTGATCATCCGGCCCAGGGTCTCATTTCCCACAGGAACGGAGATGGGAGCGCCGGTATCAAAGACCTCCATGCCCCGGGACAGTCCATCAGTGGGATGCATGGAAATACAACGCACCTCTCCAAGGCCCAGATGCTGCAATACCTCCATGGTATACACAGTGTCGGCCTTTCGCACCTCCACAGCATTGAGAATATCCGGCAGCTTCTGTCCATCAAAACGAACGTCCACAACGGGACCAGTGATTCGTGTAATACGTCCAATAGAACCCATAATGTACTCCTTACTCCATTACCTCTGCGGAGGTCTCAATAACGCTGGAAGTGATCTCACTCTGTCTGCGGCGGCTGATCTCTGTCTCCATGGCCAAAATAGACTCCTGGGCATTGTCATAGGCCGAACGCATTGCCACCAGCGTGGCAGCCTGCGCCCCCGCAGATGCCTCCAGAAGAATGGCGAAAATAGCCGAATCCACGCAGGAAAGGGCCGCCGCCTTTAAAACCGTGGGTTTGTCGGGCACAAACAGGGTCTGCCCTGCCCCGGCCCCCTCCGGGCCGCCCATGGGAAGGATCTGAGTCGTCACAGTCTCCCGGGACAGCATATTGATAAATTTCTGATAGACCATGTGGACTGAGGAAATTTCCCCCGTTCCATAGGCATCCTTCAAAAAGCCAAGCAATTCACGGCAATCGGCAAAGCTGGGCACATCCTGGAAGCTGTAGGCCTTATCAATTCGGAACCCAGCCTCGCGCATGCCGCTTTCCGCCTTTTTGCCCACGGTAATCAGCTTGTAAGCCCCCTGCTCCTGCTTTAACAGCTCCGAGGCATAGGAGATGATCTCCACATTGAAGCCGCCGCAGAGCCCCCGGTTGCCCGCCAAAACCACATAGCATTTCGGTGCGTCCGGGTTGCCGCAGGGAATGGCCTGGGACAGCTCTGTTCCAAAGGTGTCCATCAAGCCGCTGCATGCATCGGCATAGGCCTTAAACTGCCCCCGAACCGCACTGATCCGGGAATATTTCGCCGCGGATACGGTTCGCATGGCACCGGAGAGCTGCCCCACAGTCTGAATACTGCTGAGCCGATTTTTCAGTTCCCGTAATCCTGCCATGGTCACCCCTCCGTTTCTTCATATTTTACGCAGCCAATTCCTTCAAAACCTGACGCACATCCTCCAGGACCTGCCCCTGGAGCTTATTGCCGGTCTCAAGGGCGGCAACCAAATCAGAATGCTCATATTCCATGGTGGCATAGAGCTTTTGTTCATACGCTTCCATATCGTCCGGGTCCACATGATCCGCAAAGCCCTCGGATACGGCATAGATCAGCAATGCCTGCTTCCAGTCCGGCAGGGGCGAAAACCTTCCCTGGCGAATGGCCGCCATCATCCGGCCACCGGAATCCAGCACCTTCTTGGTGGATTCGTCCAGATCGGAACCGAACTGAGAGAAGCTTGCCAGTTCCCGGTACTGAGCCAGATTCATTCTAAGCCGTCCGGAAACCTGCTTCATAAGCTTGGTCTGGGCCGCACTGCCCACACGGGAAACCGACAGGCCCACATTGACTGCGGGACGCTGGCCCTCGTTGAACAGATCGGACTCCAGGAATATCTGACCGTCGGTGATGGAGATCACGTTGGTGGGAATATAGGCAGAAATATCGCCGGCCTGGGTCTCGATGATGGGCAGAGCCGTCATGGAACCGCCGCCCAGCTCGGGCGAAAGCTGTGCCGCCCGCTCCAAGAGCCGGGAATGGAGATAAAACACGTCGCCGGGGTATGCCTCACGGCCAGAGGGCCGATGGAGCAGCAGCGACAGCTCACGATAGGCAACGGCATGCTTGGAAAGATCGTCATATACGATCAGCACATCCTTGCCCTGATACATGAAGTATTCGCCCATGGCAGCACCTGCAAAGGGGGCGATATACTGTAGGGACGCAGAGAAGGACGCAGGGGCACAGACGATGGTGGTATAGGCCATGGCACCGTGCCGGGTGAGCTTCTCCCGAATGTCCGCCACCGTGGTATCCTTCTGACCAATGGCCACATAGATACAGATGACATCCTTGCCCTTCTGATTGATGATGGCATCGATGGCCACAGAGCTCTTACCGGTCTGACGGTCACCGATGATCAGCTCTCGCTGACCCCGTCCAATGGGGATCAGGGCATCGATGGCCTTAATGCCGGTATGAAGGGGACGATTGACCGTAGAGCGGTCCGGAATGCTGGGAGAGGGATATTCGATGGGCCAGTTCTTTTCTGCCCAGATGATGCCCTTTCCATCCATAGGCTGCCCCATGGGGTCCACAACACGGCCCAAAAGCTCTTCTCCCACAGGCACGCTGGCAATGCGGCCCACACGGCGCACACGGCTGCCGCTTTCGATCTTATCATAATGGCCGTAGACGATACAGCCGATCTTGCTGTGGTCGATATCCAGGACCATGCCCTCTTCGCCGCACTCAAACTGCACCACTTCGCCGTACATAATATCCGCCAGACCATCCAGCCAGCAAATACCGTCGGAAACGCTGATGGCACGACCAAGCTGGAACACCTCAGGCTCCAGAGGCATGGTGAGGATCTCTTTCAGACATGCTTCAGCCAGCTTTTTGGGATCCTCATCGCCCCTGAGACTGTCACGCTCCAGTCTACGCCGCAGGGCAGCAACGCCGTCCATGGCGGTGCAGGCATAGACCGTATCGCCGATCCGCAGGCGGAGACCACCCGCAAGGGTGGGGTCCACCTTCACCCAGTAGGAGGACTTGCCTCCCACCTGTGCCAGCAGCTCCGTGGTCCGCCGGTCGATCTCATCCACAATGGACTGATCCAACGGATGGGCAGAGGTCAGCGTAACGTAAAGCACATCATGGGCATTGAGATATGCCATGTCACCGGGCGTAAGCTGAATCTTTTCCATGATCCGCTGTGCCAGCACCTTCTCCAGTTCCCGAAGTTTGGTGGCATAGGGCTCCTGGGTCAGCATTGCCTTGACCCGATTCATCAGATCGTCGATGATAGACTGCCGGGTCTTCATCAGCATTTCCCGGCGCATATCCCGCTTCTGTTCCTCTGTCTCCCGCCGAATCTGTTCCAGTGCCTGCCGGTTCTCGGCATCAATGGCAAGGAGGGCAGCATCGTCCTCCCGGACCTGGGGGGCATCCATCTGCGGCATTTCCGGCAGCGTCACCGTGTTTTTCTCCGCAGCCTCCGCCTCGTCCAGTTCCCGGTTGATGCGTTCCTGGCGAGATTTAAAAATAGAAATGATCGTTTTCCTGCCGATCAGCCAGATAAGGCCGAACAAGATCAGGAAATTGATCAATGCATACAAAAACTGCATAGCAATCCCCTACTCAGGACGCCAGCCGATCTGCAAAAACAACTGCAAGCGAATCCACTTTGGCGTCCAATTTCGTTTTTAGTTCCCGGGCCTCCTGCTCCAGCTCCTGGGCATAGGCCTCCAGCTCCTGCGCGCTGTTCTTCCGGGCTTCCTCCAGAGCGGCAGAGCCCGCTTCTCTGGCACGTTGAGCGGCTGCGGTCTGGAGGACAAGCTGCTGCCGTTTGGCTTCTGTCAAAGTCTCTTCCCGCTGAGAAAGGGCCTCACTGACCGCCAGTTCGTCAGCCTTCTGCTTATCCCTTGCCCGCTGGATCTTCTCCTGTCGGGCGTCCATGACCTTCAGCATGGGGCCAAAGAGCATCTTATTGAGGATCAGCATCAGAACGCAGAAGCAAATGATGGTCCATATTAAGACGGACGGTTGAATCGTCATGTAAAATACCTCAGATCTTAGAAACCAGCATAAAACCAATCAGCAGACCATAGATGGTCAATGCCTCCATCAGCGCCATGGCGACAATCAGGGCAGATCGGATGTCCTTTGCTGCGTCGGGCTGACGGGCGATGCTTTCCATAGCGGCCTTGGCGGTGACGCCCTGGCTAATTGCAGGGAAAATGGTACTGACTGCGATGGCGAGAGCAGCAGCAATGGCGATCATTCCGGTACTATTCATAATTATTTCTCCTTTACATTATATGGTTGAATGGATAAACGAACATTACTCAATGGCTTCTTCTAGGTAGATGGATACCAGCATGGTAAATACCACCGCCTGAATGGCACAGAACAGACAGCTCAGCACCATCATAACCACAGGCACGCCAATGGGCAGAAGATTATAGAGCTGATGGGTCACGGACTCTTCGCCGAACACGTTGCCGAACAGTCGCATGGCCAGGGATGCGGGCTTAATAAATTCATCCAGGATCAGCAGGGGCAGGGCCACACTGCAAAAGCGCTTGCAGAAGTGTTTCACCCCTTTGGAAAGGGCCGTCATCTGTAGGAAACCAAAGGTACAAACGCCCAACCCTAGGGTCACAGACAGGGACGATGTGGGTGCCTTCACATACTCTGTCAGGCCCACACCGGGGATCAGGCCGGAATAGTTGGAAATAATGATGAACACAAACATGGATGCCAGGAAGTAAAAATACTTTCGGGTATGATGCTTTCCAAGAATTCCTGTGAAGAAGTTATCCAGGTACTCCACGCCGGTCTCCACAATGTTCTGAAATGTCCCGGGCCGTTCCTTCAGGTTTCGGGACACCAAGAAGGAAATCAGCGCCACCACAGCCAGGATGATCCACATGGTAATGACCTCGCCGGTCACATCCAGGATGCCAAATAGAGGGATCACAACCTCGGATTTTTCACCCATTTTCATCACCTCCGGATTCAGTAGTTTGTTCCTCCACGGAGGATATTTTTTGATTCATCTGGGCCAAAATAGATTTTGTGAAAAAGAACATGGCCACCGTCAGGCCCAGAGCAGCGCCCACCAGCAGCTCCATCAATCCCCAGGGGGTGTAGGGCTGCACAAAATATACCAGTGCCAGATATCCGATTTGAATGATCTGCCGGGGCACCGACACCGCCGTAAACAGGCTGGGGTTCTTTTTCAGCACCGTCTTAGACAGCAGATAGCTCAAGTAGGATATCACAACACCGATCAGCGCCGCCAAAACGGCGCCAACCATCGAGTGTTCCATAGGCACGACCTCTTTTCTGTTTCATCACATTTACGAAAGGTAACTATTTTTTACTTGTTTGCAGCCTTTCGAGATACCACAATTATACTCTTTTCATTCCGAATGTCAATAGCAACCAGCCAGGAAACTGCAACAATTTAATGTGCTACTCTATTGAAAACAAGGATATTGGCCTGCAAACCCACGTTTCGTGGCCTCTTTGCATTGCACAAAAAATAAATGCATGAAATACAAAAAAGTTCTTGACAAAATTCATTTTCTGAGATATTATATTCGGGCAGTTTGAAATGCGCGAGTGGTGGAATTGGCAGACTCGCTAGATTCAGGTTCTAGTGTGCATTACGCACGTGCGGGTTCAAGTCCCGCCTCGCGCACCAGCGAAAGTCCTTGAAAACCTTGTGTTTTCAAGGACTTTTTCTTTTTGCCGGAGTCCTTGACCCTTATTTTTACCCTTTATGCAGTAGTAACGCTCTTTATATATTGGTCCATACGGGACGCACTGGACTTTTTCATACCAGATGTCACGTGCGCATAGGTATCCAGCGTAAATGCTGCCGTATGGTGACCCAGATTCTCTTGAACGGTCTTTATATCATCTCCGGACTTTAAACTGTTCACGGCGAACGTATGACGAAGATCATGGAAACGTACTTCCTCCAGTCCCAGACTTTTTACCACCTTCTTAAATGCAAGGTAGACGGTCTGGTTGCAGAGGTATCTGCCTGTTTCCGTGGTGAATACCAGATTATCAGGATTCTCCCATGCGCTTCCTGCCACATCTGCCCAAATCTCCTGACGGATTTTCTGGTGGCGTAAGGCATCCATGACAGCATCGGCAACCGTTAACAGTCTGGGCTTGTCATTCTTGAGACTGCTGAATTTATACTCTTTGGTGCCTTTTACTTTGCCATGCTGTTTGTTGATCAGCAGGGTTCCGTTGGAGAAATTCACACAGTCCCAGGTCAGGCCCAATACCTCACCTTCCCGGAGTCCGGTGAAAACCGTCACAAAGAACACCAGTTCATAGGGATTTCCCTTGATGGCATTCAAAAATGCGGTCAGTTCTTCATCCTCCAATGGCTTTATTTGCTTCTTTTCAATTCTCGGCAGTGTTACTGCTTCGGTTGGATTGTTGCGGATAAAGCCCATTTTTTGTGCCTGTTCCAAGGCCCTGTGAAGAACACCATGGACATTCTTGATTGTTTTCGGGGAAAGCGCCTTATCCCGCTGCAGATCATTGTACATGGTCTGTATCATGGGTGTAGTCAGCTTGGATAGCTGGACTGTACCTATGTAGGGGACAATATTCAGTTTTACATGATCCTGATAGGATTTCACAGTTGCCGGCTTCACGTTGCCAATATAGTCTCTGAGCCATGTTTCAAGCCATTCAGAAACCTTTGTTTTGGATGGCTCTGTATATGTCCCGTTGTCAATCTCGGTAGTGATGGCCGTCAGCTTCTGCCGTACTTCCTTTTGGGTCTTACCGTATATAGATTTTTGAATTTGTTTCCCGGTTCTGGGATCAAAACCGAGAGAGTATCTTGCTTCCCAGCGTCCGTCGGAGCGTTTGCGGATGGTACCGCTGCCCTTGGCGCTGCGTGTTTGTTTATTTGCCAAAATAACCTCGCTTTCCTCAGAATTTTAGAATAATGGTTCAGTCAGTCCATTGTTTTACTGTTTGTCGCTGTCCAGCCAGGCTACAAAATCTTCAAGAGACAGCTTTCCCTGTATGCATTCGTCGCGCTTTTTTCTGGCTTCCAGAGACCATTCGTTGAATTCTTCTCTGGTCATGATGCCATAGCGGATTCTGGCATTGTGGGTTTTATAGGAACGCTTGTATTCCCTGATTGCCGGGTCTTCCAGCTTTCTCTTTTCATAGAGTTTCAGGGAACCGGCTTCCCGACAGGTTTTCCTGGAACGTGCAATCATGCGATCACAGTAATCTGTCTTATAACTGCGTTTTGTGCCAAAATATCTTCCGCAGTATTTGCAGGTTTTCATCTGCAGATTGTTCCGCATATAAGAGACAAGCATAAAGTTTACAATATCCTCAGGATTCTCACTGGAAATTACCTCAGTCGTGAAGAACTCCTGGGGATTTGTTTTTTGTCCGGCTCTATCCATGATATCGGCCAGGGTATCATAAGAAATGAATTGTTCTCCGCCCCTCCATACTTCCTGCAAGTAGACCTTTCCGTAGCTGAGCTGGGGGAAGGTTTCTTTATCTGTACGCCAAAGGTCGGTATACTTTCCTTCATAGCCAGTGGGTTCTTCTGTTTCAAACATTCCGTGAGCCAACCGCAACAGTCTTGGTTGCAGTTCCTTGTAGTAGGCCACTTGACGCCGCAGCTCCGCCAGTGTCAGGGTTTCACCGTTTTCGTGGGTCAGGCGCAGTCTCTCGATTGAAGCCGCCACAGGGGCGAACAGGGGGCTTTTCTTGATCCAGAATGCGGAGAACTCCCAGAGCTGTTCAAAATGTTCTTTTGTATTTCTTCCGGCATTGATGGCATCAATGTGGGTTTGAATCTGTTTCAGATGACCATCCCATGCTTTGAGGTCTGCATACAGAAATTCACTATAGGCAGTTCCCAGAGGATATTCCTTATGCCAGAGGGGATAGTAGGGGGTAATCTGCTGACGATCCACAGTGCGGATCTCAAAGCACTCTACTTTACCATCTGTGTATGCAGCAGCCCATACTTTCTGGTACGGGGTGGGATAAGTTCTTTCTGGAAACATGACCATTCCTCCAAAGATAGAATAGATTTATAATTTGTTCACGAATAGGTCTATTGACAGACAATAAAATATGCGGTATAATGCAATCATACAAAGACCGAGTGGTATCATTATATACCATTGAGTCTATGTTGTCAAGTACCTTACAAAGGAGAAATTGAATGAACAAAAATTTTGACAGCTATCCCGCAATTCTCAATGCAAATCAGCTTTCTGAGGTGTTGGGAATCTCAAGAGCCAGTGCCTATCAGCTTCTGCACATGGACAGCTTTCCCACACTTCGGATCGGGAAACGGATGCTTGTGCCCAAAGAAAAGCTGATTGCCTGGATCGACCAGCATACCGGAGGTGATGTGATTGGAGCATGAAAAAACGACTGTTCCCAGTCCAACTGTTGGCGCAGTTGGGGAACAGCCGCTTTCAAAAGAAACTAATCGAAGTATAACAGAGTCTCAGGAGGATTGCAATGACAAAACTGAGGAACTGCTGAAAAAACTTCGGAGAACCCAAGATCCAAATTATCTACACACCATGACGTTGAACGAGTTGTTCGATAGCATTTATCTGGGCAGCCCTCCCATTGTGGAGGGCCTGCTCTGCCCCGGAACATACCTCTTTGTAGGAGCGCCCAAGGTGGGGAAGTCCTTTATGGTGGCACAAATTGCATATCATGTCAGTACAGGAGAACCCCTGTGGGATATCCCGGTACAAAAGGGAAACGTACTGTATCTGGCATTGGAGGATGATTACCGCAGACTACAATCCAGACTGTATCGGATGTATGGCACCGAAGGAACTGAAAACTTACACTTTGCAGTATGTGCCAAACACATGGATGAAGGGCTAGAGGGGCAATTAGAGAAGTTCCTGCAGGAGCATCCTGATACAAAGCTCATCATCATTGATACCCTCCAAAAGATCAGAGAAGCTCGGCAAGAGCGTTATAGCTATGCAAGCGATTATGCGTTGATTGCCCGGTTGAAGGAATTTGCCGGAAAATATAATCTGTGTTTGCTGTTGGTGCACCATACCAGAAAGCAACAAGCGGAGGATATATTTGATATGATCTCCGGAACCAATGGATTATTGGGAGCCGCAGATGGTGTATTCCTTATGGAAAAGCTATTCCGTAGTGAACCTATGGTGACCATCTCCATAACCGGACGGGATCAGCAGGATCAGGTGTTGACACTTCGCCGGGATCAGGAAACACTCCGCTGGGAGTTGGAAGAAGCCGCTGCGGAGAACTGGACTGTTCCGCCGGATCCTCTGTTGGAACGAATTCACGGGATGCTATTAGCACAGCCCAACGAACTCTGGAAAGGTTCATCATCCCGACTGGTGGAAGACCTGAAGGTGGACATCAGCCCAGTAAGTCTGACCAAGCGACTGAATGTGAATGCGGATCGGCTCCGGCAGGATTATCATATTCACTACGAATGGAGCCGTGGCCACGATGGGAGAACCATCACACTACAGCGGTTTTACAAGGAAGCGTGACGGTTCGCGACGGTTGCGACGGTTGAGGTGTACAGAGAACTTAACCGTCGCGGCCTCTATAATTACAATAATAATGCTTCCGTGACGGTTGGCATCTTTACTCCCGTCAACCGTCGCGAACCGTCGCAACCGTCACGGAAGGGGAGCTATCTGGGGTATGCACCTATTGTTGCACCAGGATACATACTGCAATTAATACCTATGCGCCTAAATAGGCACCTACGGAAATTGAATGTTGTTCTTACATAATGGCACACTTTTAAGGAAAAAGAACGGCAAGCATATGGTTTGTCACACAAAACGGGCAGGGATTGTCGCCCTGCCTGTATGCCGCTTTATTGCGGATAGATTGAAATCGGGGAAACGGGTAGGAAATAATCCCCCTCGCCCGTGGCGAGCGCAGAGCACTTTTGATGCTTGCGTCAAAAGTGCTTTTGCGTTACTTTCGCGAAAGTAACAAAGGCTACCGGCTGACGCCGGAGAAAGGAGTTGGATGAAAAGAACCATCAGCGCAATGGTTGGAAAAGGCTCTGTGAATCATAACAGCCGCCAGTTTCATGCGAAGAATACCGACCCGGAGCGCAGTGATCTGAATATTGAATATTGTAATGATCGGATTCAGGATGTGTACCATGAATTGTTTGATGAGGCATTGCAGCGGTACAATGCGAAACAGAAACGGTCTGATCGAATGATAGAGAATTACTATGAGAAGATCCGTTCCGGAAAGCAGGAGAAGCCTTTCCATGAGGTTATCTTGCAGATAGGAAACAGGGAGGATATGAACGCCCAATCTGAGAATGGACAGCTTGCAGCCAAAGTGCTGGATGAATATATGAGGGCCTTTCAGGAACGGAATCCCAACCTCCGGGTATTTTCAGCACACCTTCATATGGACGAGGCCACGCCCCATTTACATATAGATTTTGTCCCTTTCATCACAGGTAGTAAGCGTGGCCTTGATACAAGAGTATCTCTGAAAAAGGCTCTGGAATCTCAGGGGTTTACCGGAGGCTCCAGAAGTGATACGGAGTGGAATCAATGGGTGGCATCCGAAAAACAGGTTCTGGCAGCAGTGATGGAACGATACGGGATCCATTGGGAACAGAAGGGTACCCATGAAAAACACTTGTCTGTCCTGGATTACCAGAAGCGGGAGCGTGCAAAAGAAGTAGCGGAATTGGAATCCCAAAAGGCTGAAATACAGGAGCGTGTGGAAGATTTGACGGATGCCTATTTTAGAAAGACTGATGAAATAGATCAAATTGAAAATACCCTGAAATCCTTGCAGGAGAAAACAGTGCAGATTGAAGCTGTGGAAGAGATTGAAGTAAAGCCTGTACCGCTGACCGGAAAGGTGATGATCTCCAAACAGGATTACGATACCCTGACTGCAGCGGCGCAGAAATATGTGATTCAGGAAAAGAAGGAAGGAAAGATCCAAAGATTGCTGGATGCAGCCAATCATAAAATACAGGAGCTGCTGACTGTGATTTCAAACCTGAAGGATACAATTTTTAACCTGAACAACCGTGTTTCTGAACTGGAAAATGAGCTGGCACAGGAGCGATCCTTTGAAAAGAAATTCGCAGCCTATCAGATGCAGCAGGAGAATACCCGGCTGAAACAGGAGAATAAACGGTTTCGGGATATACTGAAACAGCATGGTCTGTTGCCGAAAAATAAGGAGCAGGAGCTATAGAAAAGAGTGCCGTCCGGATGGGCGGCACTCAACATTTTAGGAAAGGACTCCGGTTGCGCTACAGGTAAGGGCTGCTGTTCTTGATGTGTTTGAGCCCAGATAACTCACTGTACCTGTTGCATATGCTGTACTTCCAGAATAATATGCGTTCTTTGACACGTATGTAGCAGAGCTGACGTAAGTATATACTGTAGCAGAAGAAGATGTTGCCCAGGAAGAACTGCCAGTATAGCTAAATGTACCGGTAACTTTTACTGCAAAAATAGCTGTTCCGCTTGCAGTATATCTGGTACTTGTTTTTGTTCCAGTTTTTGTACTGGTGGCCCTTGCGACAGAAGCTGTTTCTGTTTCGGTAATTTCTTCGATGATATATCCGCCATCGGGTAAATCAATTCGGGTTACAGAAAGAATTTCTTCGGTTTCAGGCTGCATGTTTGTATCTGTTGCCGTAGCGGGGAAGATGAGACAACTAAAACAGCATACCAGCGACAATACTAATGCGAGGATTCTTTTCATTGATTTGCCTCCTTTAATTCACGGTGAGCGGCGATGGTATAGCTTCAACATTAGAAGGAACTTCTTCAAACGTATCTACGTAGTATCCGTCATGGTAATCTTCTAATTCGTTCATGTATGATACTGCGAAAATGCTAATAACCAATATTATTATCGCACAGGCACAAGTTATACAACCAATAAGGCGGCGCTTTACAGCGTTGGTTTTAGACAGTTTGGCAGGATCTACTCGTTCAAGATAGCTAGACGCAATATCTTCCGGATGGCCAAATTTCTTGTACAACGTTTCAAGTGTTGTGTTGGGTACATCCTTCAGAAATAAAGTAATGCTATGATCCAATTCAGAGAGGCAATGTTTCTTCTGTCCAGAATCATACGGAAGAAGTCGTTTGACTTCATTCAAGTATTGCTTTTTGACATTACTCATTTTCGACATTTTCCTCTCTTAATGGAATATTACAGGAATCAAAGAGTGTCAGCATTGCGTTAACATAGGTACGGTAGGCAGGCAACATCTCCTGAAGGTATTTCAATCCTTCAGGTTCCAGGTGGTAATATATACGTTTTCTGCGCTTACCCACCTGTATTTGCTTATCCGTAATGTACCCATTGTCAAGTAATCGGTACAGTACAGGGTAAAGAGTGCCTTCAGCTAAATCTATAACTCCACCGCTTTTTTCAGTAATGGCCTGAGAAAGCTGATAGCCGTACTGATCTGACTCTGTCAAAAGGGACAAAACCATCAAATCAATAGCGCCCCTGTTGAAACTATCTCGAACGCTTATTGGAATCACCTACAAACAATACGTATTGTATTTATATAATAGCACTAAAAAATATAAAATCAATACCTAGAATTATATATATTGTTGACAAACAAGTAGTGATGTGTTAATTTGTAGATGTACAATATTTCCGCCATTCACGGAAAGCGGGGTGAAGCAGCTCAACGATAAATAAAAATGAAATATAAAGGAAATGTATATGCGATACGCTAATATGTATGAAGATATACACAACGGAAAGGAGAATTATATTCATGAAAAAGTTTTGCTGTTTAATGTTGTGTGGTATCCTGTTTGTTTCTAATTTTTCAATGTTTTGTTCAGCAGCGGATCCTATTGACCCATATGAATTAAATGACACGCCACACGTACAAGGTACTTACTACGAAAACGAACTACAATCATTAGATGAATATGCGTTAATTATGGATAACTTTAGTACTAATCCAGTACCGTATAGTGAAAATGATAACACTTATTCTGGCCTTACGGCAAGTCAGTACCCTGATGAGTATTCTGGTGCATATATTGGATCTACTGGGGAACTTGTTGTTATGATCCAAGAAGATAATGAAGACTATATTGAATCGTTAAAAGAAATATCGGGTGCGGATGATCTTCTATATGTTACCGCAAAATATTCTTATGCAGAGTTGTTAGATATATTAACAGTCGCTAATGAGTATTTCGGAAATGATGATTGCGGATTCATGCTAAAAAAGACCTCTGTAAGCAATTATGAAAATTGTGTCAATATTTATCTTGATGAGGTAAATGATGAAACAATATATAATTTTAAAAAATACGTTTCAGATTCTGATGCAATCCATTTTATTGAGATGAATGAAGAAATTGCCGAGGAAGTAAATTATATGGCTGCTGGAAGCACAATCTCATCAACATCATCTTCCGGATTTACACTCGGATTTCGTTGCAAACGGACAAATTCTAGCGGTGCATATGAATATGGATTTGTTACGGTTAGTCATGGGGCTGGATCAGGTGATACGGTCTACTACGCTGGAAATACAATAGGAACAGTGACCCTTTCATATAACATTTATGATTGTTCCTTTGTCAAGATCACCAATTCTTCCTACCAAGCAAGCAATAGTATTGCATCAACAGGAAAAATTTTATATACTTCCCAATTAGCAAACATTGCCGAAGGAGTTACCGTCTATAAGTATGGAAAGAGTACCCAAGAGACTTCGGGTACCGTTGTTGAACTTGGCGTTAGTTATACTTCGTCATCAGGTTATTTACGACAAGATTGTTTTACGGCAACATATTCGTCTCAAACAGGAGATAGCGGAGGACCTGTGTATCGATATGGCACATCTACCTATCAGTCCCTTGGTGGAATACATGTTGCAAATGATGGTACGTTGGCATATGCTCAGCTTGCCTCAAATATTATTAATTTAATGGATTTGGAACGATATTAAAACATTATGGTGAAAAAAATATGCGTGTGTACAAGAAAACATATTTATTTATTGTGCTGATATTTGTTATAGTGTATGTATTATTTGCCGTGTCCAATATCAGAGACAAATCAAACGATAATTTAGATGATGGTTCTTTTCAAGGCGTTTGTATGAATGTAATAGAAAATTCAATTACAAGTAAAGGTTGTGAAGTGATAATCCAAAACGATACCGATGTGAATGTTTACTATGGAACCTATTTTTCCATCGAAAGCAGACAAAACGGTGAATGGATTACGTGTTCATTTACAAATGGTGTAACACCGGTTTGGGAGGATGTTGAATATTTACTTCAACGCGGAGAAAAGAAAGAGGAGACAATTGTTTGGAAATATGTATATGGAAGTTTAGGTGCGGGAGAATACAGAGTTGTCAAAAAAATCTATTTTGATAATTATGATGACGTGTATATTTCGGCTGAATTTACTATTCCATAATGACCATGAAATTGCCCCTTTATACAGTGGTAACTCTGCTAATTGACATTGTTTAAGGAGTAGCTAGGTTTATGCCTAGCTACTCCTTGGCAGCAATTCTGTTGCGATCTTGTCGGAGGTTGAGAATTGATGGCCATTTGTTGACTTTAGAAAGGCACAATTTACGTGGAACCAAAGTGACCAAAATTTTGACCCTTTACAAAGAAAAATAATAATAATTCAATAGACTGACTAATACCAAAATTCATCAATTCTGAACGTAAAAACAATATTTTTAACAAAAAAAGTTAGGGAAACTTGAAGAACGTAGTTCAAGTCCCGCCTCGCGCACCAAAAAAGAAGAGACTCCTTCGGGGGTCTCTTCTTTTTTG
>CAZEPQ010000040.1:0-15327 GCA_964514175.1 uncultured Oscillospiraceae bacterium | reverse complement strand
AGAACCTGAATCTAGCGAGTCTGCCAATTCCACCACTCGCGCATTTCAAACTGCCTGAATATAATACAGCAGCAATCCAAATTTGTCAAGCACTTTTTCTTGTTTCTTGTAAAAGAAATAAGAAAAAATTCATAATTTGGCTATTCCATTTCTACGGTTCTATGATAAAATAATGTAGAAAGAAAGGTGATTTTATGCACGAACTTCCAGGCGTCGTGGTACGCAAACTAATTTTGCGTATCGTTCTCAGAATTCTTCTGATCGTCGCCGTACTGCTGTTTTTAACGCTGGTTGTACCTCCTCTGCTGGATCTGTTCCTACCCTTTGTTCTGGCCTTTATCGCCGCCTCTGCTTTGACCCCACTGGTAAGGCGTCTGTCAAAAAAGATGGGCAAGGCATGGAACTTCTGGTCCATCCTGTTTATCCTGCTGCTAATTCTGAGCATCACAGGCATTCTGGTGTATGTAGGCTATTATCTGTTCTCTCAGATCTCTGACCTTCTGAAAAGCTGGAGTACCATACAAGAATCCATTACCGCCACCCTGAACAGACTCTCTCAGCTCCTGGACAGCGGCTTCCACCTTACCTCCAGTGATGTGGAAGAATATTTTCTGGATTTTTTACAGAAGGGGCTTACCTGGGTCACAGAAAAGATTTCCACCTGGGCGCCTACCATAGTTTCCGGTGTCGGCAGCTTTGCCTCCGGCGTTGCCAGCTTTGTCGTGTCGCTCCTGTTCTTTATCATCGGCGCTTACTTTATTACCGCCGACTACCCCAGAATTATGCAGGGCATTAAAAGCTACATTCCCGACATGATCCGCCCTCATATGCAGCGTGTCAAAGAGGCCATGAACTCTGCAATGTTCGGATACCTTCGGGCGCAGATGATTTTATCCGGCACTGTGGGACTGATTATCTTTGTGGCACTTACCATTTTCGGTCAGAGCTATTCTCTGTTGATCGCTATTGCTACCGCAATTATTGATATTATCCCCTTCTTCGGCAGCGGCATAGTCCTTATCCCCTGGGCAATTGTTTCCCTGCTGTGGGGAGATTATGCAAAGACGATTTTCCTTCTGCTGCTATCCTTGGGCTTGTTCCTGTTCCGCAAGCTGGCAGAACCGAAGGTTGTGGGCAATCAAACGGGCCTGAGTCCTCTTCTAAGCCTAATCACCATCTATGTTGGCATGAAGATGGGCGGTGTCATTGGCATGATCCTGTGCCCCATCCTTTGCATGATCCTGATTGGACTTTATAAAATGGGCTTCTTTGATCCCACCATTAAGGATTTCAAACTGCTGGGTAAACACATCATTGCGTCCGCTACCCTGCGGCCCAACTCAGATAACAAGGAATAAAATTTTTAGCGCCGGATCAAGTCCGGCGCTAATTTTTCTTTACTCGAAGCAAACGCATCAGAAGCTGCTCCATAAAAATGCTCATAACCACCACTACTGCGGTCCAGGCAAACAGATTTTCCGTTTCCAGATAGATCTTGGAATAATAAACCTGGGTGCCCACCGCCAGCTTGGGCTGACAGAGCACCTCCGCCGCCACACCGGATTTAAAAGCCATACCCATGGAGGTAACACAGGCAGCCCGAAAATATCCCAGCGCAGAAGGGACGTAGATCAGGAGGAAGGTTTTTCCCTTTCCCATGCGAAAGACCTTCGCCATCTCCAAAAGCTTTGGATCGGTGTTGCGAAATCCCTGGGTGATATTCTCCCAAACGATGGGAAGTACCATAATGGCTGCAATAAAGGCAGGAACAAAGCTGCTTTTGATCCACAGCATACAAAGCAGAATAAAGGAAGTCACCGGTGATGCCCGGATGATCCGAATAATCGGGGTCAAAAGCACATCAAACAGGGGTACAAACACCGTCAGCACAGCACAAATGGCGCCAAGGGCCGCCCCCAGAATAAACCCCACCAAAACACGGCCCAAACTCAAAAACACCATGGACCAGAAGGAGCCTTCCCCTACCAGAACAAAAAGAGCCTTTAGCACATGAACAGGGCCGGGAAGCAGCAGCGGAAGGTCTACCCAGGCGGCAGCGATCTGCCAGACCGCCAGCCAAAAGCCGGCGGCCAGCAGACCACGCACCACTTTCTTACTCTGCGAAGCAGTAGAAGTCATCATTGGGAACAGAACCGCCTACCGCGGTGGGATCAGCATCAAAGAGGACCTGATAATAGCCGCTAACAGCATTCTTCATTTCCTGACCGGACATAAAGAGCAGGTTGCATCCAGGCAGTGCGGCGGAAGCTATGGCCTCGCTGGCAACGATTTCGTTGGCAACGATCATGGAAACGGCCTGATCAGAATTTTCCTTCACGAAGTTGATGGAAGCCTCATATTCCTCCAGGAACTTCTCCACAGCCTCGGGATGCTCTTCATAGAACGCAGTCTGAACAACCACACAGCCCATGGTCAGCATGGAACCGTCATCCACCACCTCATCCCAAGCGTCGGTCATATCAAAAATTTCGGTGAAGCCTTCCACCTTGGCTTTCAGGGTGGAAACAGCAGGCTCGGGCAGCATGCAGATATCGCACTCGCCGGAAGCGCTGGCTGCAATAATTTCGTCCGCAGCAGTGCAGAATACAATGTTTACATCGTTGTCAGGATCAATGCCGTGGCCGGTGAGAACATAATCCAGCACATACTCGGGATTTGCGCCCTGACCCAGGCAGTAGATGGTCTTGCCCTTCAAATCTTCCCACTGGGTAATTGCCTCGGAATTGCTTGTATTCTGGAGAATATGCAACACACCGGCGGTGTTGAGCGCCAGCAGCTTTACTGCCCCCTGAGTCTTCTGATAAAGGATGGCGGCACTGTTGGTGGGTACGCAGGCAATGTCAAACTCCCCTGCGATGACCTTGGTGATCATTTCAGAAGCTTCGCCCACCAGGGAGAATTCATAATCATTGGCTGCGGTCCCCTGGGCGGCATCGTCCATAAGCTTTACCATACCTATGCCGGTGGGTCCCTTAATGGCACCAACACGGACAGCCACAGCTTCATAGCTTTCCTCCGTGGCGCTTTCTGCGGCTTCTTCCGCCACAGCTTCAGAGGTCTCGGCAGCGCTCTGGACTACACTTTCGGAAGCCTCAGCACCGGAAGCAGCCTCATTGCCGCAGCCAGCGAACAGGCCCAGAACAATTGCCATTACCATAAGGATTGAGATCCATTTTTTCATAGTCATATCCTCGCCTTTCTATTTGGAAAGCGTCAATAAACGCAGTCCTTCTTCGTTCATTACTTCCAAAGATTTTCCTTTTTTCTGAATCAACCCCTGTGCTTCCATGTCGTCCAGTGCTCTATATAAAGAGGCGCGGCCAACATTCAGGGTCTGGCTCAGATCTGTCATGGAGCCAGATACACCACCATGCTCCAGCAGGTATACGGCCAGCCTCTGCTCCGCAGTTCCCGCTGTCAGGGCGGCGATCTTGGCATTCAAAAACCAGATACGATCCGACAGATATCGGATATAATTCTCGGTAATCACCGGGTCACGCTGCATGGCCCAGGTAATGAGTTCTTCCGACAGATAAAGCACCTCTGTGGGCTTTTCTGCGGTAATCACATTGAGAAATCTCCCCCGGTCATGGAACATGGCAGCAGCGCCAAAATAGCATCCCGCCCCCATATGGGACATTTTCAGACGCTTTCCTTCGGAAGTGTTTTTCTCTACCCGAACCTCACCGCTTAAAATAATCCCAAGACTCCGGATAAAATGCTCCTCGTCAAAAATCACTGTGCCCTTTTCATAGCGGAGCTTTTCACATCTCTCGTCTTGTATGATACGCTCCACGGTAAATTCATCCACGTTTTGAAACAGGAAAGTATTCGCTACCAACTGGAGCTTCTGTTTACTAATTCCTTCCGCCACAAAATCACCTCGTTTTCTGTCTCAAACGATACAGTTTATTATAATATATCCTTTGTATCACAAAATGTCAATAGCGTAAATCGAAAATTTTTCACGCTTTACCGATTCCATTCCCCGCAGTCCTGTGGTATACTAGGAACATAAATTTTCGCATTTCTAATGCAGTTGGGAGGAATCAGTTTGTCTGACTACGAAAGCAGTTCCAATTATAAAGAAGCCCGATCGCTGGGCCGTCGCTTCCTGTCTGAACACGCCAATTCTACCACCAAGGGCTATTTATATATTCTCGATGATCTACTGGACAATGTAGAGATCACCGGTGAGATCAACCTGGGAACCACCGAGATCCCCATTAACAAGATCCTAGGCACCAGAACCTCCGCCCGCAGCAATGCCTTTGCAGGCAACTTTATGCCCCTTCTGCCTGAAAATACAGAGTTCGGCGCAAAATGGACCAAGCTCTACCGCAGCCATATCAACGAAGGCATCCGAGAACCCATCAAAGTATACGAGTACATCAACCGTTACTTTGTCCAGGAAGGCAATAAGCGCGTCAGCGTTCTGAAATACCTTGGTGCTGTCAGCATCGAGGCCAAAGTCACTCGTTTGATCCCCAAGCGTGACGATAACAATAAGTTGGTCTCCATCTACTATGAATTCCTGGATTTTGACCGCCGTGCCACTTTTGATAACCTTTGGTTCTCCTATCAGGGCAGCTTTACCCGGCTGGTGAGTATTGTGGAAGCATGGCAGGAGGAGCATCCCGAAAATACGGAATCCACCGCAGACCTAATCAACACCACTTTCAAGTCCTTCCGCCATTGTTACCGGGAAGCAGGCTTTGCGAGTATCCCTATCACCTCCGGCGATGCGTTCCTGGAATATGTACTGATCTACGGTTTTGATCCAAGCCGCACCCTGACCACCATTCGTGACCAGGTCAAGAGCTGCGAAGCACAATTTAAGCTGATTTCCGTCAAGGATCCCAACACCGTCAGTATTGCGGACCAGAAGCTGGAGAAAGCCCCCCTGTCCTTCTTCTCCAGACGCCCCCAGAAGCTGAAGGTGGCTTTTGCCTTTGAGTCCACCCCGGATAAATGCCTCTGGACCTATGACCACGATGTGGCAAGGAAACGTCTTGAGCGGACCATGGGAGAAAAGATATCTGTCATCACCCGGTATCAGGTCCCCAATGGAGACAGTTCTTACGACGCTTTGGCGGAGATCATGGATGAAGAACCGGATATTCTCTTCGCCACCAGCCCCAATATGGCTGCCGGCGCCCTGCGTCTAAGTCTGGAAAACCCGGATAAGACCATTCTGCACTGTGACTTTGCCCAGCCCAAGCGCAATATTATGACCTATTACGCCAAATTCTATGAGGCGGCATTCCTCTGCGGCGTTATGGCAGGCTCCATGACAAGAACAGGCCTGGTGGGCTACACCACCACCATGGCCACCCATCCCGGTTCCACCTTTAATCTCAACGCCTTCTCCATCGGCGCAAGACTGGTCAATCCCACCGCCTCGGTAGTGAATATTAACCTTTACCGCACCGATGACACCGAGCAGTATCACACCGCCGCACGGCAGGCCCTTGCACAGCGGGGCGTTGATATTGCCATGTGCATTCATCAGCAGAATACCCCTCTGGTACGAAAGGGCTTCCCCGGCGTTTACGCCCAGCTCTATCTGCTGAAAAACAAGTCCGGTCACCCCTCTGAATGCATCGGTGCCGCCGCGGTAGACTGGTCCGTGCTGTATAATGAGCTGGTGGGTGACAGCTTTAACTCCAAGAATTCCATTCTGGATATTTCCCGCAGCGGTATGGACAGCTCCGTACATTTCGGCTGGGGCCTCAATACCGGCATCCTGGATGTACTGGGCGTTGACTCCTTCATGGGCCATAACTCCATTCGCCTTTTGAAGATTTTTAAGGAACTCATTACCTCCGGCAAGATCCATCCCTTCGAGGGCCCCATCTTCGACAAGGAGCGGAATCTGATTCTGGAGAAATACGCCACCCTGAATCTGCTGGAGATCCAGAATGCAACTTGGCTCCATGAAGGCGTGGTAGACAGCATTGATCTGATGTAACGAAAAACGCAGTGGGACGCTACGTTCCACTGCGTTTTAAGAAAGAAGATATAGTCATGGAAAACCTGATTTTCAGTCTAAATGTGACCCTGCCCATCTTTGTAATTATCCTTGTGGGCAGGCTGCTAAACAAGGTCGATATGCTCACCGATGGTTTTTCCACCGTGGCGGACAAATTCGTATTTAAGATCGCACTGCCCTGTCAGCTATTTAAGGACATTGCCACCATGGATATCCGCTCGAATTTTTCCGGAAAGTTCGTCATTTTTTGCATGGTAGCTACCACCTTTATGTTTGCTGCCTGCTGGCTCATTGGTAAGCTGTTTATTAAGGATAAATCCATGGCGGGCGCCTTTGCTCAATCTTCCGCCAGAGGCTCTGCCGCCATTTTGGGCATCGCCTTTGTGGAAAATATTTATGGAAATTCCGGCATGACTCCCATGATGATCGTGGCAGCAGTCCCCCTGTTCAATATCTATTCTGTCATCATTCTGACCCTTTCCTCCGCCGAAGGGAAATTCAGTGCGGCGCTGATTAAGAAAACCGTCAAGGGCGTTATGACCAACCCCATCATTCTGGGCATTGCCGCCGGTATGATATGGAGTCTTTTGTCCCTTCCATATCCCACCATTCTATCAAAATCTGTGGGCTATCTTGCAAACACCGCTACACCTTTGGCCCTGCTGGTGTTGGGAGCTACCTTTAAGGGGAAGGATGCGCTGAAAAAAATCGGGCCCACCATTGCCGCCACCATACTAAAACTGGTGATCATTCCCGCACTAATTTTCCCCGTAGCCATATCCATGGGCTTCCGCGGCAGCGAACTGGTAGCCATTATGATCATGCTGGCCTCCCCCACCACCGTAACCTGCTACATCATGGCGAAAAATATGGGCGGCGACGAGACCCTTTCCGCCAGTGTTGTTATGACCGCCACCCTGCTCTCAAGCGTCACCCTGACCTTCTGGGTGTTCCTGATCCGCAGTCTTGGACTGATCTGAGGTGTACATATGACTTTTCGACTTGCCACGGAAACGGATATTCCAGCCATTGCAGAAATCTATTCCGATATCCATACCAGTGAGGAAGAAGGCCGTGCTGTCATCGGCTGGATTCGGGACGTATATCCCACGGAAGAAACAGCAAGGCAGGCGCTTCACCGCGGAGACCTGTTCGTTGGCATTGACGAAGGGAAGATCTTCGGCGCTGCCATCATCAACAGAACCCAGGTGGATGCCTATGCAGACGGAGACTGGACATACAAAGTCCCGGAATCTCAGGTCATGGTACTGCACACGCTCGTGATCTCTCCCAAGGCAGCACGGCAGGGATACGGTAAGAAGTTTGTCAAATTCTACGAGGAACACGCCCTTAAAAACGGATGCCCCTACCTGCGAATGGACACCAACGCAAGAAACCTCCGGGCCAGGGCCATGTACAAAAAACTGGAATATCAGGAAATTGGCATCGTCCCCTGTGTCTTTAACGGCATCGAGGGCGTAAAGCTGGTTTTATTGGAGAAAAAGCTGACATAAGATAAAATGCCATGCCGCGAAAAAATGCGGCATGGCTATATTTATTCTCTTTTTAATGCAAGATACCATAGGGATACCATCAGAAGCACATCCATCAGAATGCCAATGAGCAGCCACCAGGAAAAGGCCGTAAACACCACCAATGATGCCATATCAAAGCTCAGCGCTATGGTTCCCATCACCATGGCCCACCGTTTTCCCTTTCGCCCAAAGTAGAAGCCCAGGAAAATCAGCACATAAACAGCAATGCATACCAAAACGAAGGCCACCATACCGGCACCGGATACCATCATCGTAGCCATGGCGATCCAGGGCAGGGCGCCAAAGGTTCCGGGAAACAGGATGTCACATCCAAAAAGCAGTATCCAGGACAAAATGATGCACAGGGCCATGAGTATCTGTGTGCCCAGATACAGCCGCTTCTTATTCATCTCATATCCTCCCGGTGGAACCAAAGCCACCAGCACCCCGCTGGGTCTCATCCAGAGAATCCGCTTCCTCATACTGCATCTGCACAAAGGGCACGATCACCATTTGCGCAACTCGCTCGTAGGGAGCAATGGTCTGATCCTCACCGGAATGGTTGTGAAGGGACACCATAATCTCCCCCCGATAGTCCGCGTCGATGACGCCTACCTTATTGGCAGGTGCCAGTCCCCGCTTGGTTCCCAGGGAGCTTCTTGCAAACACAAGGCCCACATGACCTTTGGGAATAGCCACCGCAATGCCGGTGGGCACCATAACGGTCTTTCCCGCAGGGATCAGGATTTCTTCCTCACTGCAAGCGTGAAGATCCGCACCGGCTGCATCCACAGAGCCATAAACCGGGATCTTAGCGTCAGGTCTCAGCTTTTGAAATTTCATATCAAGGCTCCTCTCCCATATCCCAAAGGGTAGTAACGCCGGTTTCCAGCGTTTTCTTTACGTCAATCACACGCTGATTGGCAGAACCCCGAAACCGGAGGCTTGGATTCTTCTCCGCCTCATGGAACTCACCGTCCACAAGAACATCCAGATTCTCAAGCAGCTCCATGGTAATCTCCTTCGGCCCCAGACGGCCCGAGAGCATGTCAGTTTCCAGCGTGTACCCGGAGTAACACCAGATGGTTTTCTCCGGGTATTTCTCACGGACAGCCTTTACAAGGCCCAATACCGTCTCCTGATTCTCAGGCTCGAAGGGCTCCCCTCCCAGCAACGTCAGGCCACGGATATATCCCTTTCCCAGAGCCTCCAGAATGCTGTCCTGGACCTCCTTGGTATAGGCTTCTCCGTATGTAAAGGGCCATGTCTCCGGGTTAAAGCACCCCTTGCAGTGGTGACGGCAGCCGGATACAAACAGGCTCACCCGAATACCGGGACCATCGGCAATGTCCCGGGGTTTGATCATTGCATAATTCACAGGTGCATCACTCTCGCCTTGATTTCTTTGGTCTTGCCCTCATTCCAGAAGTTTTCACCCAGATAGCCGCAGGTACGGCGGGTCACGTTCATTCTGGTCTGATCCTTGTTGCCGCAGTTGGGGCATTCCCACTCGTTGTCATCGTTGATGATGATCTCGCCGTCAAAGCCACACTCCTGGCAGTAGTCGCTCTTAGTGTTGAACTCCGCATACTGAATGTTGTCATAGATATACTGCACCACCTCGGCCAGAGCGGTCAGGTTGTGGCGCATATTGGGGATCTCCACATAGCTGATGGAGCCGCCGGAGGAAATAGCCTGGAACTGGGACTCAAAATCAAACTTGGAGAAGGCATCGATCTCTTCACGGACATCCACATGATAGGAGTTGGTATAGTAGCCCTTATCGGTCACATTCTCAATGGTACCAAAGCGCTCCTTATCAATACGGGCAAAGCGATAGCACAAGGACTCCGCAGGGGTGCCATACAGGGCAAATCCGATATTGGTATCCTTCTTCCAGCGGTCACAGGTAACACGGAGATGCTTCATCACACGGACTGCAAACTCTTCGCCTACAGGATCCGTCTGGCTGACGCCCTTCATCAGCATGGTCAACTCATAAAGGCCAATATAGCCCAGGGAGAGGGTGGAATAACCGCCATAGAGGAACTTGTCAATGGTTTCACCCTTCTGGAGCCGTGCAATGGCACCATACTGCCAATGGACAGGGCTTACATCACTCTTAACACCCTTGAGGGCATTGTGACGGCACATAAGCGCCTCGAAGCAGAGGTCCAGACGCTCATTAAGAATCTGCCAGAACTTTTCCTCGTCACCCTTTGCCAGAATACCGATCTGGGGCAGGTTCAGGGAGACAACGCCCTGGTTGAAACGGCCCTCGAACTTATATTCCCCATTCTCATCCTTCCAGGCAGCCAAGAAGCTGCGGCAGCCCATGGGTGCAAACACGTTGCCCTCATAGTTCTCACGCATTTTCTTGGCAGAGATATAGTCGGGGTACATGCGCTTGGCAGAACACTTCACAGCCAGACGGGTGATATAATCATACTCACCGCCCTTGAGGCAGTTATTCTCGTCCAGAACATAGACCAGCTTGGGGAAAGCAGGGGTAACATAGACGCCAGAGGCGTTCTTGATGCCCTCAAGACGCTGGTTGAGGATCTCCTCAATAATCATGGCATTTTCCTTAATGTAGGGATCTCCCTCCTTGAGATAGAGGAACAATGTCACAAAGGGGCTCTGACCATTGGTGGTCATCAGGGTATTGATCTGATACTGAATGGTCTGCACGCCGGATTTCAGCTCCGTGCGAAGACGCTCCTGCACCAGCTTTTCAATGAGCTCTTCGGAAACATTCTCCCCTTCACACTGCCGGGTGATGTTTCTGCGGAACTTCTCATAGCTGCGGCGGAGATACTTGCCCAAGTGGCTCACATCCACACTCTGACCACCATACTGATTGGAGGCCACGTTGGCGATGATCTGGGTCATAACATTACAGGCCACATGGAAGCTCTTGGGAGATTCAATCAACTTTCCATTCATCATGGTACCGTTGTCCAGCATATCCCCGATGTTGATAAGGCAGCAGTTGAAAATGGGCTGCACAAAATAGTCCGCATCGTGGAAATGGATGGTACCCTCATCATGGGCCGCGGAAATATGCTCCGGCAACAGGATTCGACGGGTCAGATCACGGGAGACCTCACCGGCGATATAATCTCGCTGGGTGGAGGCAATGGTGGTATTCTTATTGCTGTTTTCCTCCGCCAGCTCCTTATTAGTGTTATGGAGCAGGCTCAGGATACTTTCATCGGTGGTATTCTGCTTGCGGACCAGGGCACGGTTGTAGCGGTAAATAATGTAGCTCTTCGCCAGGGCATACTTATCCAGCTCCATGAGCTGCTTTTCCACCATGTCCTGAATGTCCTCAACCAGCAGTCTGCTGCGATGACGGTTTTCGATACTCTCAGTGATCTTTTCGATCTGTTCCAAAGAAATACGATCTTCCTCATCGACGGAGTTATTGGCCTTGGTGATGGCGGCAATGATCTTGCTTCGGTCAAAAGCAACTGTCGTTCCATCTCGTTTTACTACTTGCATGTTCACCCTCCGGTCTTATAATACATTCTCAAACTAACATAAAACCATAATGATAACCAGGGCTGTGGCACCTTCGGTTTCCTGTTCCAAAGCGATCTCCATATCCCCAGTCTTCTTTCTTACTTAGCAGGCTCTATTATACCACACGAATTGTGGAATGCAAGAACAAAATCACTACATTTAGTAACAGATTACTTTCAAAATCAATATATTGTGTTTTTCCGACATTTTGTGGCAATCCAGCCCACCATCATGGGTCCCGGTTTCCATAACCCATGAATCCCGCAACTATTGAAACTACAGGGCTTTTAAATTCACCTTTTCAAGGCTGAATATCCATGCTATAATATTTCCGCAAAGTAAGGGAGGCACTGTTTATGGAAAATTCCAAAGTCGTTCACACCGCATGTCACCTTTGTCACGGTTCCTGCATCGCGGAAGTAACCGTTTCTGACGGAAAAGTTACAAAAATACGCCCCGATCCCAAGGGCGTTTTCAATACAGGCAGAATGTGCCCGAAGGGCCTCCACAGTATGGAGCTGATCTACAACCCGGACCGGCTCCAATATCCCATGAAACGTGTGGGACAGCGGGGCGAGAGAAAGTTCCAGCGGATCACCTGGGATGAGGCCTATGATATCATCGCAGAAAATCTCCTCCGCATTGAAAAGGAGTACGGTATGGAGGCAGTTGCCATCGCCCAGGGCACAGGCCGCCATCATCTCCCCTACACCGCCAGATTTGCCAACGCCATCGGCACCCCCAACTGGTTTGAACCCGGTTCCGCCCAGTGCTTCTTCCCCCGGATCCATGCCGGTGCCGTCACCTTTGGCTATGCCCCGGCAGCAGACTATTACAGCGAGGTCAATCCCTCCGTTATGCTGGTGTGGGGCTGCAATCCCACCAATTCCGGCGCTGACGGAGAAAGCCGTTTCTGCTTCCTGGACGCGCTGAAAAAAGGCACCAGGTTGGTGGTCATTGACCCCTGCATAAACAATCTGGAGCCCTATGCGGACCATTATCTTCAGCTTCGTCCGGGCACGGATGATGCCCTTGCCCTGGGAATTCTGCATGTTATAATCTTTGAAGATATTTACGACCATGCATTTGTGGAAAACTGGTGTTACGGCTTTGATGCCCTGAAGGAACGTGTTTCCGAATATTCCCCAGAACGTGTGGCTCAGATTTGCGGCCTGACCCCGGAGGAAATTCGTGCCGCGGCCCGACATATCGCCCAGGCCGACACCGTTTCCATGGAGTGGGGCTGCGCCATTGAACATACCCCCAACTGTTTCCAAACCGTCCGAGCCATATCTCTGATCCTGGCTGTCACCGGAAATATCGACAAAAAAGGCGGCTTCATCGAGAGCATGCATGTACTGGACGAGCCGGAGATGCTGGAGGATCACCTTGGAGATGTACAGCGCAAAAAACGGCTTGGTGAGCATCACAAAATGCTTGCAGGTGCCCACAAACCATTTTCCTCGGCACATATCCCCACAGTATTTGAGGCCATGCGCACAGGGAAGCCCTATCCTGTAAAAGCCCTGATGATGTGTGGCAATAACGGGCTCATTGGCTTTGCGGACAGCAAAAGCACCCTGGAAACCTGGAGCATGTTGGACTTTATTTGCTGCCAGGACCTTTTCTTGACCCCCTCTGCCCTAATGGCGGATGTGGTTCTGCCTGTGGCAAGCTGGTTGGAGGTGGATTCCCTCACCGGCGGTCCCGGCGGTGCCGATCATGTGATCCTGTGCCAGCAGGCCTGCGTCCCCCCTGTGGGAGAATGCAAGACAGACGAGACCATTTACATGGAGATCTGTCAGCGCATGGGCAAGGACTGGGGCGCAAATCATTTAGATGAGATCCTTGATAAGCGGCTGGATCGGCTTCGCAGCTTCCCAGGCTATGAGGATTACACCCTGGAAAAGCTCCGTGAAACCGGCTGGGTCAGCGTTCCCATTGAATATGAGCAGTATAAGGCCCGGGCTGCCCGGGGTGAAAAAGCCTTTAACACCCCCACAGGAAAGGTAGAGCTATATTCCACCGCCATGGAAGCCTTCGGCTTCGATCCCCTGCCCTCCTATCAAGAACCCCCGGAAAGCCCCATCAGCACCCCTGAAACAGCAAAGGAATATCCGCTGGTTCTCACCACCGGAACCCGCATCAACGCCTTCTTCCTGTCGGAACACCGCCAGATGCCTTCTCTTCGGAAGATGAATCCTGTCCCGGTTGCAACACTCCACCCCGACACTGCCCGGGAATACGGCATTACGGATGGTCAGTGGATGTTTATTGAATCCCCCAGAGGCCGCATCACACAAAAGGCAAATGTCACCGAAAAAATGAAGCCCGGTGTGGTAAACTGTCAGATCGGTTGGTGGATGCCGGAGGAAAAGGATAAACCCTTCTTCGGTTCCTTTGAGGTTAATGCCAACATACTGACCACCATGGAACCGCCCTTTGACCCCTGTATGGGCACCTATCAGCTCAGAGGACTTTTATGTAAGATCTATCCAAACCCGGACGCAAAGGACGAGGACTACTGCAAGGTACCCGGTATTTTGGACTGACTTCCAATTATCTGCCCTTGACAGAGGCCGGGACGATGGTAACGCTGAACCCAACATGATGATAGAAAGGAATCCTGTATGCAATATCTTATTTCCTTCCTGGAGGGTATTATTACCTTTATCTCCCCCTGCCTGCTGCCTATGCTGCCCATTTATGTGAGCTATTTCGCAGGAGGCAGTGAAACCTCCACAACAAAGACCATGAAAAATGCCTTGGGCTTTGTCCTGGGCTTTACGGTGTTGTTTGTTGCAATGGGGGCTCTCGCAGGTACTGTGGGCAGCTTTTTCGCACAATATCAGACCGCGGTAAACATCGTCTGTGGACTTGTGGTATTTCTCTTAGGGCTAAATTACCTGGGAGTTCTGAAATGGAACCTGTTTTCCGGGGCAAGGCCCACAGCTAACGTGAAAAATCTAGGCTTTTTCTCCGCCTTTCTGTTCGGCGTCATCTTCTCTGTGGGCTGGACTCCCTGTGTAGGCGCGTTCCTTGGCTCCGCCTTGGCGATGGCCTCCCAGCAGGGACAAGTCCTTGTGGGAATGGCCATGCTTTTGGCCTACTCTCTGGGACTGGGTGTTCCTTTCCTGCTCAGCGCCCTGCTGATCGACAGGCTGAAAAGCGCCTTCAACTTTATCAAACAGCATTATAAGATCATCAACATTATCTGCGGCAGCTTTCTCATTCTGGTGGGCCTGATGATGGCAACAGGCACCCTAGGAACCCTGCTGAATCTGCTGAGCTAGGAGGAACACATGAAAAATAAGACCTTAATCTTTCTGATCGTGGTATTCATTCTGGTGTTGATCGGCGCTTATTTCCTATACGGCATCCTGGTAGCCACCACGGAACATGACAATCTGGCGGTGGAAGAAACCAGCCAAGCTGCGGAGGTATCGGAGGAAACCGCCGAAACGGAATTGGAGGTGGCCCCGGATTTCACCGTTACAGACAAAAACGGTAACGAAGTAAATCTTTCCGACTTTTACGGAAAACCCATCATCGTAAACTTTTGGGCCTCCTGGTGCGGCCCCTGTAAAAGCGAAATGCCGGATTTTCAGGAGCTTTATGTGGAATATGGCAACGAAATCAATTTTCTCTTTGTCAATGTCACAGACGGCTCCCGAGAGACCGTTGAAACAGCCAGTAAATTTATTGCCGAAGCAGGCTATACTTTCCCAGTCTATTATGACACGGTGAACCAAAACGCCGCCATGACCTACGGCACCTATTCAATCCCCATGACCATCTTCTTTGACGCCGAAGGCCACGGCATCGCCCAGGGTACCGGTGCAATGGATAAAGACACCATTTTAAAGGGTATCAATATGATTCTTCCTGAATAAACGAAAAAAGGGAAGCACCTCTTTCGGGGTGCTTCCCTCTATAATAACCTGAATTACTCAGCGTCCTCTTCAACGGTCTCTTCCAGGAGAGCACGGATGGACAGGGAGATGCGCTTCTTCTCAGCGTCGATGTCGATGATCTTAGCATCCACAGTATCGCCCTCAGCCAGCACGTCCTCGGGCTTGCCGATACGGCGGTCAGCGATCTGGGAAATGTGAATCAAGCCGTCGATGCCAGGGATGATCTCAGCAAATGCACCGAAGGTCATCAGCTTAACGATCTTCACGGAAGCAACGTCGCCCACCTGATAGTTGGTGGTGAAGATGGTCCAGGGGTTGGTCTCGTCAGTCTTGTAACCCA
>CAZEPQ010000039.1:0-15528 GCA_964514175.1 uncultured Oscillospiraceae bacterium | reverse complement strand
GTCGACCTCCAGCGTGACAGGCTGGCGTGCTAACCGACTGCACCACCGGGCCAAAGAATGGTGGGAACAACAGGGCTCGAACCTGTGACCCCTTGCTTGTAAGGCAAGTGCTCTCCCAGCTGAGCTATGCTCCCGAATGCGCTTTGAGAAGCTATTGTGCCGCTCCTGTCAGCGACGAAGATATTATACTCAGAAGAAGGCCCTTTGTCAAGCACTTTTTTCATCTTTTTAAAAAGTTTTTAGTCCGGATAAAAAGAGCCCCTCCCGAGGCTCTTTTTATCCGTCTCAATTTCCAAGAGCATTATCCAGAAGGGCCTTAATTTCCTGCGGGGTAAAGGTATAGATGGTATCGCAGAACTGGCAGTCCACATGGATATCCTCACCGTCGTCGATGATACTCTGCATTTCCTTTGCGCCCAGGCTTACAATGGCCTTCTCCACCCGCTCCCGACTGCAATAGCACTTATAGGAGATAGGGGTGGTCTCCAAAATCTCCACATCCATGCCAACCAGCACAATGCGGATGATATCCTCCGGGGTGGCCCCGGCCTTGAGCAGATTGGAAACATTGCCTGCCGCCATTACCGCAGACTCCAGCTCACTGATAAGCTTATCGGGCGCTCCGGGCAGAAGCTGCAACAGATATCCGCCGGAAACATCCACCGTCTGATCACGATTGAGCAGGACGCCCAGGGCGCAAACCGTAGGCACCTGCTCACTTTCCACGAAGTAAGCCGCCACATCCTCGGCGATCTCTCCACCCAGCAGCTCTACGGTGCCCACATAGGGCTCCTTCATGTGCAGGTCCCGGATCAGGGTCAATGTGCCATTGCTGCCCACAGCGGCACCCACATCCAGCTTGCCCTGATACTTCTCCATCAGTTCCACCTGGGGATTTTCCACATAACCACGGACGTTTCCTTCCGGGTCAGAGGTAGCCAGAATGGTGCCCAGGGGGCCGCCGCCCTTAATGGTCATGGTCACACTGCCCTGATCATTCTTCTGCATGTTACCGATCATGCTGGTAGCCGCCAACACACGGCCCAGGGCCGCGGTTGCCACCGCAGTGGTCTGATGGATCTCCCGGGCACGCCGGGTAATTTCGGTGGTATCCACCGCTGTAATCTTTACGAAGCCGTCCCGGGTCATTGCCCGGACAAGACAGTCGCTCACTGATAATCAATCCTTTCTTGCTGTGATGAACACCCGTTCATCCTCGGGACCGGGCAGGGTCATGGTCCGGTCTCCATAAAAGTTCACATCGGAAAAACCCGCCTGATGGAGCTGCTCCCGCAGCCAGCGAAGGCGGTAGGCATATTCGTAATGCTCTTCCTGCTCTCTGCGCCACTTATCCCCTTCCCGGATGAAAATATCCATGCCGTAGAAGCAGAGGTTTTCTTCCTCGTCAAATTCTGTCCGCCAGATGCAGACCACATCCTCGGTCTCATCCATGAACATCTGCCCATCAAACTCCATGAGCTGCCGTCGAGGACGCACATCAAAAATCAGCATCCCCCCGGGACGAAGAGCTTCCGCAAAACACCGAAGTGCATTGACGCCGTCCATGGGATCGGCAAGGTAATTATAGCTATCCAGCATACAGACCAGCACATCCACCTGCTCCGGAAGCTGAAAATCTGCCATGTTGCCATGGAGGAACATGGGGGCATTGTCCATGCCGCAGACCTTCTTGCAGGCCCGGGTCAGCATGTCCACACTCAGATCCATACCGTAGCATTTTGCGCCATTTTCCGCAAAGAGCACGCTGAGGCTGCCGGTTCCGCAAGCCATATCCAGCACTGTTTTGGGTTCCACGCCGTTTCGTTTCACCAGGGCCATGAGATATTCATAGAGTCCCTGATAATCCACATCCTCTGTCAGGCTGTCATACCAGGCAGCCAAAGCACCGTAGGAACTCATTCTGTTTCCTCCATCCGGTCCAGAATGGTACGGTAACCACCGGCACCATAGTTCAGCGCCCGCTTGACACGGCTCACTGTGGCGCTGCTGACGCCGGTCTTTTCCAGCACATCATTGTAGATGGCTCCCTGATCCAGCAGCATTGCCACCTCAAAGCGCTGCTCCATGGCCATCTGCTCAGAGACGGTACACAGATCCGCAAAAAAAGCGTAGCACTCCTCCGGGGTCTTCAGTTTCAAAAGCGCCTCATACAGCTTCGCACCGGGATCGCTGCCCTTTCCGTGACTGTTCATTGTCTGGCACCTCACATTCTTTTGTTTTTTATATATTACCAAACTAAATTCTGAAAGTAAAGTCCGAACTTTGCAGCAAGGGCCGCAGCACAACGTCTGCGGCCCTCGAAAAATTCAATTACTTTGTGCCAAAGATACGGTCTCCGGCATCGCCCAGGCCGGGAACAATATACTTGTTCTCGTTGAGGCATTCGTCCATGCAGGCCAGGTAGATCTCCACATCGGGATGATCCCGCTGGATCACTTCCACGCCCTCAGGGCAGCCAATGATGTTCATCAGCTTGATATTCTTGCAGCCGTAGCCCTTGATGAAAGAGATGGCTGCGGAGGCACTGCCGCCGGTAGCCAGCATGGGGTCCACCACCAGCACTTCCCGCTCAGAGATATCAGGGGGCATCTTGCAGTAATATTCCACAGGGTTATGGGTCTCGGGGTCACGATACAGGCCAATGTGTCCCACCTTGGCAGAGGGAATCAGGTCGATAATGGTATCCACCATACCCAGACCGGCACGGAGAATGGGCACAATTGCGATCTTCTTACCAGCGAGACGCTTAAAGGTGCCGGTGGCAATGGGGGTCTCGATGACCACATCCTCCAGAGGCAGATCACGGGTTGCCTCGTAGCACATGAGCGCGGCGATCTCGCCTACGATCTCACGGAATTCCTTAACACCGGTGTTTTTGTCCCGAAGGATGGACACCTTGTGCTGAATCAGCGGATGGTCCAAAACATGAAGCTGAGCCATTTTTTAATCCCCTTTCGATTGTTTGAGTTTTTCAAGCCGCTCCCGCTCCGCCTGACTGAGCCGGAGATAATTGGGCGTCAGTTCCCGGGCAGTGGTCAGCTCCCCGTTCTGTGCCATGGCACAGGCTGCCATGGCAACACCGGAGGCCCGCTGCATCTCCAGATGAACAGGCGGATAAACAAGCTGCGGCAAATGTTCTTCCAGAGTATTATAACACAGTTTGCTGCCGTCTCCAACCAAAAAAATCGGTTTTTCGAAAGTTTCCAATTCTTTTTTCAGATCCTCAAGAGAAATGGCCCGATCCTCCGTCAGCCGGGTCAGGGTTTTCCCATCGGAGGAGAACAGGGCATTATAGACCTGCTGCCGCCGAGCGTCCATAACGGGGCAGATGATTCCGCACAATCCGGTCATCTGGGTGGCCATGGCCAACAGGGTGCTGACACCGCAGACCTGCTTTTCCGCCGCCCAGGCCAGGCCCTTTGCAGCCGCCACACCAATGCGAACGCCGGTGAAGCTGCCGGGCCCTTTGGCAACGGCTACACAGTCAAGGTCAGAGGCTTTGACCTCACAATCTTTCATAAGCTGCTCTGCCATAGGCATCAGGGTGGCGGAATGGGTTTTCCCGCTGTGCTGAAAGCTCTCTCCCAGCAGCCCCCCATCCTTCATCAGGGCCACAGAGGCCGCCTTGGCAGAGGACTCAAAGGCTAAGATCAGCATATTCTTCCCCTCCTGTGATGGTAATCATACGTCCATCGTCATGCTCCGGGTCCTTGCGAATGTCAATGACCAGTGCCCCTTCCAGGGCGTCCTCCACCCGCTCGGACCACTCCACGGCGATAATGCCGCCCCGCAGAAGATAATCCTCCCAGCCGATATCAAACAGATCATCGGAGGACTCCAGCCGATACATGTCAAAATGAAACAGCGGCACCCTTCCAGGATATTCGTTGACAATGGTATAGGTGGGACTGGTGATACGGTCCTCAATGCCAAGGCCCCGGGCAAGGCCCCGGGTAAAGGCGGTCTTCCCCGCTCCCAGATCCCCGTAATAGGCAATGACGGTACCGGGCTTTAGCTGCTGGCCCAGCGTGGTTCCCAGTGCTTCGGTCTCCAGTTCAGATTTTGTGTAAAATTCCATAAAATACACCTGTAATAATATTTTCCGATTCATTATAACACATTCAACGGCAAATGGAAAATCTTTTTGTTTACTTCCCTCTAAGAAAATGTTAAAATGACAAAAACGCAACCTTTTCCCCGAAAGGAGCAAACAATGCTCAATCTGATCAAAAAGTTTTTCTCCCGAACCGACTGGGTGCTGCTGGCTCTGTGTGTTGGCACCGCCCTTTTCGGTGTGGTGGTTATTTCCAGTGCCACCACGCACTACGGTTCCAATACATATGTGTCAAAGCAGCTCATCGCTCTGGCTCTGGGACTGGTGCTCTATGTGGTTATTTCCTTTGTGGATATGGAGCTATTGGGCGAGCACATGCTGCTGCTTTCTATTGTGGCAGCGCTGTTCCTAGCTTCCCTGGGTCCCTTCGGCGTAGAAGGCGGCACCGGCAATAAGAGCTGGCTACAGATCCCCGGCATCCCGTTTATGATCCAGCCCGCAGAATACTGTAAGATCATCTACGTCATCGTAGTGGCCCGAATCATGGCCATCTACCGTGAGAGCATCAACTCCCTCAACTGCGTTGCCAGAATCATTCTGGTCTCTGGCGTATTTCTGGGTCTCATTGTTCTGATTTCCCAGGACGCAGGCGTTGCACTGATCTACGTCTTTGCCTTTATCATCATGGCACTGGCAGGAGGTTTTAGCTTCGTGTGGTTTGCCGTGGCAGGCACCGCCATCGCGGTGGTCTTCCCCGTCCTCTGGAGTTCCGGCCTGGTACGAGACGACCAGAAGGAACGAATCATGGTGCTTTTCGACGAAACCATTGACCCCCTGGGTCTGGATGTACGTTATCAGACCTACCATTCCATGAACGCCATTTCCGGCGGCAGTCTCACAGGACAGGGCCTTTTTAACGGTACACAAACCCAATCCGGCAATATTCCCGAGCAGCACACCGACCTGATCTTCGCCGTCATTGGTGAAGAGCTGGGCTATGCAGGCTGCGTACTGTGTATTGCCCTGCTGGTAGCTATTATCCTCCGAATTCTCTATGTAGGCAACCACTCCGGCAGCTACTTCCACCGCATGATCTGCGTGGGTATCGCCGGTACGCTGATGTTCCAGATCATTGTCAACCTGGGCATGTGCATCGGCCTGATGCCCGTTATCGGCGTCACCCTGCCCTTTATCAGCTACGGCGGTTCCTCCATTCTGTCCTTGTTTATCGCCATGGGCGTTATCTCCAGTGTGCGCCTGCACCCATCACCGGATAACCAACAGCGATATCTTTCCCTCCCCATATAAGCATTTTGGCTGCCACAAAAGTGGCAGCCAATTCTGTTATATACACATTTCCTGTAGGTCCCGATACCCTCGAGGGCTGCTTACGACACAGAAACAGTGTAAAGCGAATAGAAATATTCTTTCCGTACCATTAAGCTTTCAAACCGGCCCATTTCCAGGATTTCTCCATCCTTTAGCACGATGATAGAGTCATAGCGCTTGAGCAGCTCCGGCTCCAGCCGATGGGTCACCACAAGTTCTGTAACTCCTTCTAAATCAAGAAGTGTCTGCATCACCTGAACTCCCATCTCCACATCCAAAGAGGCCGTCACCTCATCCAGAAGCAAAACAGGTGTATTTTTTAAAAGATTTCGTGCTATGCTGACCCGCTGCCGCTCTCCACCGGACAGATTCTTCCCATTTTCACCGCAGGGATAGTCCATTCCTTTTTCCTTCACCATCTCAGAAAGCCCTGCCCGACACGCCGCATCCACAAGCACTTCCTCCGGGTAGTCGCAAAACATGGAGAGATTTTCCCCCACACTGCCATCGAACAGGAACACATGCTGTTCCATGAGCCCCAAAAGCTGATACAGGCTATCGCCGGACAACTCACGCAACTCCGTTTCATCCAGAAGGATCTCTCCACGGTAGTCCCTGTAAGACCTCATCAACAGCTTTAGCAGTGTGGTTTTTCCGCTGCCAGAGGCACCTACTAAGGCATATTTTTTTCCTTTTTCCAACCGAAGGTTCAAATGTTTCAGCACCGGTTTATCATCATAGGAAAAGCAAAGATCCTTGATGTAGATTGCATCCTGCAACTCCGTTTTTTCTTCTCTCCGCTCCGTCTCGGTGTTCTCTTCCATAAGCTCTGCCAGCTTTTCAATGAGGCCCCTTGCCGCCTTTCGTTTCGCCAGAAGCTGCGGAATCTCCTGAATCGGCTGCACAATAAAATTCGCCAGATTTGTAAAGTACAGCACCATTCCCACAGTGGTTTTCCCCATAATCGTTAGAAATGCCATCAGAAAAAAGATACCGAACTGCATTGCCGGATAAAAGAAGCTGTATCCCACAGCCACAAGCCTTGACAAGGCCCATCTGGCTTCAAATTTCTTTTCTTCCAGAACTTCGTTAGCCTGTCGAAACTGATTTTCCACAGCCATTTCCGCCCGAAATGCTTTGATGACCGAAAAGCCTGAGAGCATATCTTTCAATATCCCAATAAATCGTTCATTTTCATTGCTTTCCACGCGCTGGGCCCGTTCCAAAGATTTGCCCAGCAGCATGACCGTCAGCACAGGCAGCACACAAAAACCAAGGATCACCAGCGCCACCCACCAGCGGTACAGGAACATAGCTGTCATAGCCGCAGCAAACATGACCCCGTCCCGAAGGATATCAAAGGTGGACATGAGGTACTGTTCCGAAACCGTAGTCGCATCACCACTCATCAGTGCCAAATATCGGGCGGAATTTTCTCCATGAAAGGCACCGATTTGCTTTTGGGTCAGGCAGGAAAAAGCGGCATTTTTATAGTTTTCGGTTGCTCGCTGCTGAAAACGGCACCGAAGCCGCTTTGTTGCAGCATCCAGCACAAAGACCGAAAAGACGTAGCTCACCGCCAGCTTCAATAGAAATACCAATCCCATATAATTCTGCTCTGCTGCCGCATCGGTGATCTCCCCCAAAAGCCAGGATACGACTACCCCCTCGAAGGAAATCAAAACAATCAGTACCAGCACCACGAAAAACAGCAGACGATTTCTCGCATAAAATGCGTTAATCAGCTTTTTTGTCTTCATCCGCACCTACCCCCTTCGGAAGCTGACGCAGTCTGGGCTTTTTTCGGGTGTGCAGGCCCATAGCATAGGCATTTTCCGCTGCGTTGATCCATTTGCACATCATCAGGAAGGGCAGAAGGCCGGTACGGCTCATCATATGGTAGATATTCATTTCACCGGTCCCATCGTCCACCGCTTCTTGATCCAGTAGCTTATGTTCCACCAAATCCGCAAGGCACGCTTCCGCCTGCTCCGGGGACATGCCGCACTGTACAGACACCGCATTGGCATTGAACATGAATGCATGGGGCTTTTTTGTGTAGACCCACATCAAAACCTCCAACCGTCCGGGCCTAGACAAGCAGCCCAGAAGCTCCCTGGTTTCCTCCGGCCCATCCAAATAGGCCGCATATCCCTTTTCCGGCTCCGGCATCACCATAAAGAAGTGCATCTCCTTGGAAGGACAACCAATGATGGTACCATAATCATCCTCCAATACAGATCGCAGCCATTCTTCGTTCTCACCCACATAACACTTTTCCGTATACTCGATCTTACCAACGGGCAGTGCGTCACAAATGATGGCTTCCATGCCCACCCAAATCAGCTTGCTCAGTCGTTCCATCCGCTGATGTATAGGCTGGTCAATGATATGCTGAAACATCACCTTTTCCATATCCGGCGCCGCCTCATTGGTCCTGCCAAACAGGCTGTCCATTGTCACCCCCAAAGCGTCCGTCAAGGCCGGCAGCAGCTCCACATCCGGCGCTCCACCGTTTTCCCACTTGCTTACCGCCTGGGCAGAAACCCCCAGGAGTTTTCCCAAGCCCTCCTGAGTCAGATTCCGCTTTTTTCTAAGCTCAGAAATTCTTCTGCAGAGTATCATTTCCATATTCGCAGCCTCCATATCAATTGTTGGTTGTATTATATAGAAAATATAAGTTGAATGCAATGGCGGCATTTTTGCGAATTTTCTACCGATGGTTGTTTTTTCACACTTGAAGAAAAACTTTGTCACACAGGAATATTTTTTCTTCCCCGGTAAACACTACCTCCGTAACTTAAATTGGAGGTACGACCATGAAACACATGTACAAACGTATTTTTTGCGTTGCCCTGATGGCTGCCCTTCTGCTGACCACGGTTTCCGCGGCAGATCTGGAGCTTACCTGGAACGACGTATACTGCTTCAGCCAGACGGATCTGGCGCCCCAGGCTGAAACCACCGGCGTCATTATCACCGATGTGCCGGATTCCGCCCTGGGCACCGTTCAGCTTGGTTCCAGGCAGATTCGGGCCGGTGACGTGCTGACGGTGGAAAAGCTCAACAGCCTCACCTTCCTGCCCTCTGGGGACACCGAGGGGGACGCCACAATTTCCTGTCTCAGCATTTCCGAGGAAGGTCTGGGTGAAAACGCGGAAATGACCCTTCGCATCGGCTCCGGCAAAAATGAAGCCCCCAGCGCAGAAGATTCCGAGTTTGAGACCTACAAGAACATTCCCGGAGAAGTCCGGCTCAAAGCCAGCGACCCCGATGGGGATGCCCTGACCGTAAACATCGTCAAGGAACCCAAGCGGGGCACCCTGGAGGTATCCCCTGACGGCACCGTGACCTACACCCCTCTGGAAAATAAGGTGGGCAAGGATTCCTTCACCTATACCGTAACGGACACCGCCGGGAATACTTCTGAGGAAGCCACCGTTCGGATCCAGATCCAAAAGCCCTCCCAAAAGGAGACCTATGCGGATATGGAGGGTGATTCCGCCCTGCTCGCTGCCACATGGCTGCGGGAAATGGGGGCATACTCCGGCGAAACTGTCTCCGGTCACCAGCTTTTCCAGCCTGACGAGGCGGTAAACCGTGGTGAGTTCATCGCCATGTGCATCTCTCTCACCGCTTCCCAAGAGGACCTTCAGGCCCTTTCCACCGGTTTTGCCGATAAAGAGGATACCCCCACCTGGCTCACTCCCTACGTCAGCGAGGCAGTGAAGTGCGGCTATATCTCCGGAGTTCCTACCGATGATGGCCTGATGCTGCTGTCTCAGGAAGAGATCACCCGTGGGGAAGCCGCCGTGATCGTCAGCAACATGCTGGAGCTTCCCGGCAGCGACAGCCAGAGCGTCATGGCCGTGGAAGACAGTTCGGTTCCCGCCTGGGCCGCCTCCGCCGTCAGCGCCACTCTGGAAGCTGGCATCTTTGACGCAACGGACAGCGACGCTGTTCTGACCCGTCGGGATGCGGCAGAGCTTCTTTATGACGCATGGCTGCTTGCAGGCGAAAGTGCAGAGGAAAACACCCTGCTCTCCTGGGCAATGAAATAAAGAGTTTCGGGCCTGTTGCACGCAACAGGCCCGATTGACGCTTTTTCACATTATCCACAATCCCAAAATCAGCACCGCAATTCCCAGCGCCCCTACGGCCCCCACAGCGTACTGCCAGCGGAATTTCCGTTTCTCCACATTCTCACGGATATAGCTGTCCGCCACCCGGCAGGCCTCTTCCAGCACATGCTCCGGACTTCTGCCATCCATTGCATCCTCCCGCACCATGAAAATCGCCTGGTCAAAATACTTTGTGTCCGGGCAGCGAACCACCACCACCCGCTTTGTCACGCCTTTTACCATAAAAAGCACCTCCATGTACCAGTATTACCCAGCATATGGAGGTTTAAACCCTTATAGCTTTGTTACATCCACAATGATGTCCTCTTTCTGAACCTTGTCCCAGGAGAACTCCCGAACCAATTCCCCGGCAGAGATCCTTTCCCATTTGGGAATCAGACCGCAGAGGGAAGCCAGAAAACCAAGGACTTCTTCCGGCGAATATCTTTGCCGCAGAGCGGAGAAATCCAAATCCCCGTCCCGCTTGCTGAGCCTGCGCCCATCCGGGGCCAACAGCATGGGCACATGGTAAAACGCCGGCGGTTCCAGTCCCAGAAGCCCGTAAATGTAGATCTGAGTGGGGGTAGAGGTCAGAAGATCCCTGCCCCGAACCACTTCTGTCACCCCGGCGGCAGCGTCATCCACCACCACCGCAAGCTGATAGGCCGCCACCCCATCGGCTCGACGGACAATGATATCTCCGTTTTCTTTCTGAAGATTCCAGCCCTGCATTCCCTGGAGGCCATCTTCAAAAAACACCGCTTCATCCGGCATGAGCAACCGCCATGCGGGGGCTTTTGTCTTTTTCTCCTGTTCCTCCGCCGTCAAATTGCGGCAGGTTCCGGCATAGATCACCCGTCCGTCGGAGGCATGGGGCGCAGAGGCCGCATGCAGCTCTCCCCGGGAGCAGTAACAGGGATACACCAGACCTTTTTCCCGCAAAAACTCCAGTTTTTCGTTATAAACTGCGCATCTTTGGCTCTGATTTTCGCTTCTTCTGTCCCAGGTAAGCCCCAGCCAGCGGAAATCATCCATAATCTGCTCCACAAACACGGCCTTACTCCGGGCCGGATCCAGGTCCTCAATTCGCAGGACGATCTCGCCACCTTTGGACTTGGCAGACAGCCACGCCAGCATGGCTGACAATGCGTTTCCCAGATGCATCCTGCCGCTGGGACTGGGCGCAAAACGACCCAACACCATAAAAGGACCTCCTCCCGTACATTTTCTTGATTCTACCACAGTTTCGGGGTATAATCAAGAAAACCAACACCAAGGAGCGTCTTATGGTCACACATATCACTGGGGATATTTATACCATCCCTGTTCCCCTGCCCAATAACCCGCTGAAAAATCTCAATGTCTATTTCATCCGGGGCAAGCGAAATCTGCTCATAGACACCGGATTTCACCAGGAAGCATGCCGCGAGGCCCTTTTGGCGGGTCTACGAGAACTGAATGCGGATATGCACAACACGGACATATTTTTGACCCATCTTCACTCCGATCACACGGGACTAGCCCCAGATATTGCCACTCAGGACACAAAAATATACATCGGTGAATATGATTTTGACCATATGCCGGGAAAGCACAGCAGCTTTTCATGGTCCGATTCTGATGAACGCTTTGCCGCCGAGGGCTTTCCCCGGGAGCTTTTAAAGGTTCTGTCGGTGAAAAACCCGGCTCAGGGACTTTCCCCTGGGCCTTACGACGACTATATTCCCGTAAAGGACGGAGAAATGTTCTCCTACGGCAGTCACAATTTCCGTGCCATCCACACCCCCGGTCACACCCCGGGACACCTGTGTCTTGGGGAAGAAGAGACGGGCATTCTGATTCTGGGGGATCATGTGCTCTTTGATATTACCCCCAACATTACCCGTTGGATTGGCATGACGGACTCCCTGGGCCAGTACCTTTCCTCTTTGGAAGCCATCGACAAAATGTCTGTGACACTGCCCCTCCCCGCCCACCGTCAGGTTCATATGGATTTCCATGATCGCTGCAAGCAGCTCATAGCCCATCACAGCGTCCGCTGTGGGGAGGTTTTAAACATTCTCTCCGACGGACAGCCCCTCACCGCATGGGACATTGCCGCCGGAATGACCTGGCGCATCAAGGCCAGAAACTGGACTGAATTTCCCTCCCCTCAAAAATGGTTCGCTGTGGGAGAAGCTATGGCCCATTTGGATCATTTGATTGCACTGGGTCAGGTAGAACGGGAATTTGATGGGGAAGTTTATCATTATAAAAAGATATAGCCACCAGAGTCGGCTGGCCTTCTCCCAGGAGAAGGTGTCCAAAAACGGCGCTTTTGGCGCCGTTTTTGGATGGATGAGGGCCGTACCACTCATCGAAACCTAAGCTTCTTTTTGATATACCTCGCCTTCTAACGAAAAACAAGTATAATACTCTGTTCTTGACACATTTGGGAGCTCTTGAATTTCAAAAGTCCTAGTAAAGTTACTCACACCTTCATATCGGTCAACGCAAATTGTATATAAGCCATTATATTCATTTTTACTCCAAGTGACATTGTAGTAATCTCCAGATTTGGTTGTATATAAGCCACTTCCATCGGGATAGAACTCAAAATATATATTATACTGAGTTGCGTTTCTGCTCCAAACGCCAACGATCTCATCAATTTCTTCTACAGTCGGAGTATAGACTTCTTCAACATTTTCCACATCTGGAGAATATGCTTCCTCAATCTCCTCTGTTTCCTCTATTGTTTGTTCAACAGAAATTCCAACTGTTTGCTCTTCCGTTCCAGATACTGCTGTTCTTCCTCCGCATGCACATAAAAAGCAGACTGCTCCGATGGCAACAATCAACATAAAAATTCTTTTCAACATAATCTCCTCCACTTTGTTTCACAGAGAGACTAATGCCAACTGCAATGCCTTTAATTCATATGCGGCATAATTTATCTCCATGTTAAGACGATTATAAAACATTTTGTTTTATAAGTCAATATAACAAAATGTTTTATCTATACTTTTTTGTGAAAAGATTCATTTAAAGGAGACGCAAAAATGTATAGACGCATCCGGGATTTACGGGAAGACAATGATTATCTTCAAAAGGATTTAGCTGCATACCTTAAATGTTCTCAGGTGTGCTACTCTCATTATGAGATAGGAAAACGGGATATCCCTACGGATGTTCTGATTTTACTCGCAAAATTTTATAATACCAGCACCGACTATCTATTGGGACTGACCGACGTAAAAACGCCATATCCAAAATCCAAGAAAATGCCGTAGTCCCTCATTCGTCATTTAGCTTTGCAAAATGACACCTCCCCCAGTGGAAGGCAAAAGGCGCTGCTGTGCCGGTATATGGAAAAGCGGCCGCACATTTCTGTGCGACCGCCATTTTCATATGAAACTGAGATTATGCACCAACATAATCGTCGTAGGCCTGCTGGTAAACTGCAACGCAGTCCTCAATGCCAAGATCGATACAGTTGTTCACATAGGCCTCCCAGGACGCGTCATTGAGTTCCTCAGAGCCAACCACGAACTTCAGGCACTGCTCTGCCGCATAGGAGCAAACAGCAGTGAGCTGGTTCGAAATGGAGTCGGCCTCGGTTGCGCTCAGGGCTGCGCCGTTGGGATAGGTATGGATAGAAGAAGTACCGGTCAGGTCACTGAACAGGTTGATGGCTTCCACCACCTCGTCGGTATAAGCCGCCAGCTTTGCAGTGTTGTCGGTCATGGTGACAACGCCGGAAATGCTGTAGATGGCAACAGCAGTGTTAAAGTTCATGCCGTCGGGGTTGTTCAGAATCAGGTCGGTGAAATGTGCTTCGCCGTTTTCATCCAGGGTGTAGGAAACATCCTCGATGCCATAGTTGGCCAGCATTGCGCCTTCCTCGGTGTAGAACCAGTTGAAGAAGCTCAGAGCCATTTCGGGATCCAGACAAGCGGTAGTAATGGAAATGCCCTCGGTGCTGGCATAGACGATCTCGTCCATGAAATCATATTCGCCGCTCTCACCGGGGAAATAGGTGGCAACAGGCTTAACCCACATATCGGGATCATTGGAATAGTTGATAGGATCGTTCATGGTATCTGCACGACCGGTCCAGATGAAGATATCGCCGCTGCCGATATAGCCCATGGTGTCGCCACGGCCCAGCTCGGAAACGTAGAAGTCCTGGTTGAAGATACCGTCGGCATAAAGCTCTGCTGCCAGCTCCAGATATGCACGGTAGCCGTCGGAAATAGCGCCGGAATATACGGTGCCTTCGTCCACATAGACAGCCAGATCGGAGCTGTCGCTGCGGAAGCTGAACAGTGCGCTGCCGAAGTATGCCTCTGCGCCGGACATGCCGCCGCCGGGATCAGCAGGATAAGTAAAGGTGCTGCCATAGGTGTCCTTCACCTGATACAGCAGATCCACAAAGCCGTCGAAAGTATCGGGCCATTCTACGCCCAGTTCGTCCAGCCAGTCACCACGGGTGAATGCGCCGCCGTCATTGACATAAACGTCATACATGCTTACAAGCTGCAGATCCTTGCCATCTGTACGGACAGAGTCCCTGGTGATCTGGTCGGCAGCCTCAAGAGCAGCGTAGTAGTTGGGAGCAGAATCCATCAGCATATCGCTGAGGTCCAGGATCACATCATCGGACAGGGCCTGACCCAGACCGCCGGTGTAATATCTGCCGGCCTTGATGATGTCGGGCCAGTCGCCGGAGGCGATCATCAGATTGAACTGCTCAGAAGCAGAGAAGAAGCTGACCTCGTCGAATACATAACGGACGCCGGTGGCCTCTTCGATCAGATCCAGGGACTGAAGATCGTTGTAGGAATTGAATCCGAAGCTGCCGAACGCATTGCTGTCAAAATCGGTCCACAGTACAAGCTCCAGGTTTTCGCCCAGAGGATAGCTGATGGTAGGCAGCTCGATTTCGGGCTCAACAGGCTCTTCCACCACAGAGGGTTCCTCAACAACGGAGGGCTCCTCTACAGGCGCTTCCACGGGAGCCTCTTCCTGGGCTGCCTCGGGCTCAGAAGCCACGCTTTCTGCCGCAGGCTCAGAAGCCGCTTCCGCAGAGGATGCTGCCGTACTGCCGCAGCCTGCGAACATGGCAAGCACCAGGCACAGCACAGTTAACATTGCTAACAGTTTTTTTGACATACATATCGCTCCTTTCTTCACGATGATACAATAATATCTATTGAAAGGGCCCTTGTCAATTATTTTGATATTAAACTATTCAAATCGAACAGCGGCAATCAATATGGGAGTTACTTTAGATGAAGAGCACACTACTCAATCAGTCGTATCATGCTTTCATCTATTTTAATGGGGACTATTGACCAAGACGCAGTACCGGAAACGCTGGATCAAATACTGCCGAGAAATCGGGCCTGATATCACCGCCCACCAACTCCGGCATGGATTTGCGACAATACTGTACGAAGCAGGAATAGACGACAAGGATGCTCAAGAGCTTCTAGGACACAGCAGCATTACGATCACAAGGGACGTGTACACACACATCCGGCAGTCACGGCGGTCAGAAACCGCTGACCGCCTAAATGCTTTTCTGCAAAAATAACAGCCGCCCGGAGGTGGCATATTTCAGCCCAAAAGTTGACACCAAATTTGACACCAATTATATGATTTTATATGCTATTTTTTGCATTATTTTGACACAGACCGAATAAGCCGATGAAAAAAGAAAAATCCCCGAAACCCTTGCAATTTCAAGGATTTTCGGGGGTTTTTTCTGGTGACCCGCCGGGGAATCGAACCCCGGACACCCTGCTTAAAAGGCAGGTGCTCTGCCGACTGAGCTAGCGGGTCAAATTGGCAGGGATGGCGGGACTCGAACCCACGGTTCCAGAGTCAAAGTCTGGTGCCTTAACCGACTTGGCCACATCCCTAAATTGTGGCGGCAGAACGAGACCCGGATAAAAAAAAAGAAGTGGGGTGAGTGATCGGAGTCGAACCGACGGCCTCCAGAGCCACAATCTGGCGCTC
>CAZEPQ010000038.1:0-15574 GCA_964514175.1 uncultured Oscillospiraceae bacterium | reverse complement strand
TGGTTCGGAGCATGCTGGACATCTCCCGGCTTCAGTCCACCGGCGAAGAGATCAAAAAGAGCCGCTTCGACATCACCGAGGCTCTGGGCCGCACCCTGCTGACCTTCGAGCAGAAGATTGAAGAAAAGCATCTGGACGTGCAGGTGGATATGCCCGAAAAGGCCGTCTATGTTCTGGCCAACGAGGACGCCATCACCCAGGTCATCTATAATCTCATTGACAATGGCGTAAAATTTGCCGACGAAGACACCCCCTTCCTGCTCACCGTGTCCACCTCCGGCGGCAAGGCCCTGGTCAGTGTATCGGATCACGGCGCCACCATCCCCCCCGAGGAGCTTTCCATGGTCTTTGACCGATTCCACAAATCGGACAAGAGCCGCTCCAAGGACACCAGCGGCGTAGGCTTAGGACTGTATATCGTCCGTACCATTCTGGGCAGCCATGGCGAGGATATTTCCGTGGAAAGTCGCGATGGCGTTACCACCTTCACCTTCACTCTGACCCTGACAAAATGACAGATATCCCGATGGAATCGCCTCCATCGGGATATCTTTATGCTCTTTTCATTCGATTTTTCAGTTCGCCATAAAATCTGGCAGGCCGGAACACCACATCCATGATCCAAGTCTTTCCCGCCAGCCATGCCAGCAGCAAAGAGATGCCGGTACTCAGCAGGAAATTCACCCACACACTGAGCCATGGGGTCACGATGCCCGCCATGGGCAGCAGGGAACGAAGTCCCGCCGTAAAGAAGGTATGCAGCAGATACAGCTCCAGGCAGTATTTTCCGCAGAACTGGAACAACCTGCAGCCCGATAGCCTTGGGAATCGATAAAACTGATATACAAATACATAGGAGGTGGCTGCCGCAATCAGGAACTGCCAGTTGGCATACCAGCGCCACGAATATCCGAAGAAGTAAAAGTAGGTCGCTGTAACCAGGAACATCACCGAGATGCCCATGATCTTTTGACTGCACAGCTTTTCCCGATATCGGCAAAGCAGACTGCCCAGGAAGAAGAACACCAGATGATAGAGCAGCCGATACTCCGTCAGATAGTTCCAGTCCAGATTGGCATCCACCGCCACAATGGCAATGCCCCCCAGCAGTAGCGCCCACATGGCGGGCCACTTTGGTAGCCGCAGCAGGGCCGCCACCCCATAAACCACAAAGAGGACATAGATGTACCAGAAGTTCCCCAGGGGCTCCAGGAACATATTTTTCAGGGTCTCCTCGGTATAGACCTCGTTCACCAACTCCGGCACAAGCTGTTTAATGCTCCATTGCAGCACCGCAAACAGCACATAGATCCAAAGCAGATTAAACATTTGCCGAAGAAAGCCCTTCGTCCGAAGTTTTCCGTCCCGGTAATAAGCCAGGGTGAAGGTAAATCCGCTAATAAGGAAAAACAGCGGCATGTGGAAACTGTAGATCCAGCTCCGAACCATATAGAAGCTGAGCCATGCCTCCGGGAAGGTCCAGGCATCCCAATAGCCGCTGATCACATGGCCCAGAATCACCAGCAAAATGGCAAAGCCTTTCAGACCGTCCAGCCAGGTCTCCCGCTGCTTATTCATCCCGCTCCCCCTTCTTCAGAAGGCTCTTCCCGAGATGGCGGAAATATCGGAACTCCTTGGTCTTGCGGAACACCACGAACAGCAGCACATTGGGCAGGATCAGACAGATAAACGCCCGAGGGATCAGCGAGATCAGGCTGTAGCCCACCAGATTGCAAACCCAGGTGGTAACGAGGCAGATCACCAGCCCCACCAACGTATAGCCCGCAAACCGGATGAAGTAATCCCGCAGGGGATGGTAGAACACATTGCGATACAGCACCAGAGGCTCCACCCAAAGGCTGGTGGTGACGGTGGACACCAGTGTACCCAGGAAAATACCGGCTACGCCAAACTTCTTCGCCAGAAGCACCGAAGCCACCAGATTGATGATAGATTCAAATATGGGCTTGAACCGATCATTCCAGAAGGCGCCGGTGGCATCCCGGAAGGTCAGCACCGGACGGCGCATGCCGTAGAGGTAGAAATTGATGACCAGAACATACAGCGTCAGGTTGTCCAGCAGCCATCCCCGGTTTCTCAGCCACAGGAACTCAATAAAGGGGTGCAGCAGGTTCAAAAGGCAGGTAGCACAGAAGGTAAAGATCCAGAAGGCAAAGAAGAACACATCGTTGAAGGTTTCCTTGAGATGCCCCAAATTCCCCTCCCGAACCGTGGCCTTCAGATTGCCCACCGAGGCCACAATGGACTCGAAAATCTGATTGGTGATGGTCTGCAGGGGATGGATGATGGTGTAATAGTTGTTATAAAGTCCTGCGGTGGCAAGGCCAATGAGCTTGGAAATCAGAATATTGTCCGTGGAGTTGACCACCACAGCACCGATCTTGTGCATACTCATGGCAGCCACATTCCGGAAGATCACCTGAGAATCCGGCTTGCTCAGGGGCTGCACATCCTTCTCCCTGAGATAGGGATAAAGCTGGTCCGCCTTTCGGGCCAGGATGTAGTTCTCCGCCCAGGTAGAAATCACCTGGAGGATCAGGAACAAGACATAGTTCTTCGTGATAGCCAGGAAAATGATCTGCACCACGTTGAGAATAAAATATGCCCCATAGTGTACCGTGGTCTCAATATACTTTTTCTGGTCACAGACAATCAGTGTGCGTTTATAGGAATAGAAATAGGACACCACCGTATTAGCCACAAACAGAAGGTAAATGGTATTGAGGTAGGGAATGTCTGGCACCTCTTCCATAAACACCGTATAGAAGGGCAGAAATATGAGGCCCAGAGCCGCAATGGTGAGGCCGATGGTAATATAGGCTTTTTTATAGAAGGCCATGTGGCTCTTGATCCGCTCCACATCGCCGTCTGCCAAAGGCTTATACAGGCTGTAGGCCATGGCAGGCCCCACACCCAGCTCCACCAGAGACAGCATGGTCAGCACATTGGTGAACAGGCCGTTCAGCCCCAGATAGGTGTGGTTCAGGTAGTGGAGAAAGAATACACGAGCCACCAGGTTCACCAGTACGCCACCCAATTGACCAAACATGGCAGCTATGATATTTCGAATGGAATTTTGCGTGCGTGCCATGAAAAACCTCCAAAATCATTACGTTTCTTCTTCCCGGGACTCCGTCCCCGCCTGCATTTGCAGGACTTTTGCGGCTCCTGCAGGAGCCGTTTCCTTTCCATGGATCAATGTGCCCACATGATAGCCCAGGAATATGAGGGCGTAAATCAAAAGGCCGTTGCTGTCAAGATAGGACTCCATGGACATCATCAGGAAGCAGGCCATCAGTCCGGCAGAGATCAGGCAGGCATAGTCATGCTTCCGATAGATCAGCATTTGCTTTCCAGCCTGCTCCAGCATCAAAAGATAGCCCAGCATGGCCCCCATTCCGCCCTCCACCAGGATTTCCAGGAAAGCGTTATGAGCATGATAATACTTATTTTTTACGAGCCGATAGACCTTACCGGTGGATGTAAAGCCATAGCCCAGGAAGGGGGATGCCAAGAACATCCGAATGGCCTCATCCCAGATATCCGTCCGTCCGGTAAAGCTCAAGCCCTTGTGCAGGACCCCTTCAATGAAGAAGGCAAACAGATCCTGCAACCGGAACACCACCACACAGTAAAATAGTCCGAAGCCCAGCAACATGGTGGTTGTAAAATTAAACAGGGTCTGAAATCTGCGCTGATAGAAAAACAGCAGAAACACCAGCGCCACCGCCATGCCCATCAATCCCGTAGCCGCCCACACCAAACAGATGGACAGAGATGAGACTACGATCATCAGATAGGCAAACCAGTCCAGTCCCCCGGTCTTCATGGTGGACCGCAGGGCGACCAAAAACATATAGGGCACCAGAATAGGTGCCAGGAAATTGTCAATCCCCAGCAGATTGTACCAGTAGTTATAGGCGCCACCGTCGCAGAGGGCCGTGGGATAAAGGCACATCAGTACGAAGTTTGCCAACACCAGCACCGTCATGGGACATACCAGCATATCCATGGTGGTCTCCGGCCCGTCCCGCAGGGACAGCTCCAACAGCATACAGAAGGTCAAAATCGTCAGAACATAATTGGCAATGCTCCACAGGGTATCCTGCCGCGCCAGGGTGGACAGGGCTATAAAGCCCAGGTAAATACACAGGCCCATCATCACCGGCGTTGGCCTTCTGCGCTGAGAGAACATCTGCCAGACATACATGCAGAAGATCGACACCGCCGCAGCCAGCCGCCAAAGGTCGAAAGCTGCTTCCAACAGATCCGTGCCCTCCAGCACGCCCAGCACCGCAGGCTTAAAGTAGGGGATTACCAGGAGCATCCAGCCCCATTTCGGCATCCATGTTTGCTTCATTGGGGCCATCCCTCCTGTCAGTGTCCGCTGAGTTTCGCCATTAAAAAGGCGCCAATGCGCCGAAGGTTCAACTGAATCAGGGGACGATAAATGCGATACTTGAGTTTATCCTTTTGGGAAAGGTAGGGCGATGTGTACAGCTCCCGGCGGAACGTCTTCAGCTCTCCCATGAGATGCCGCACAGCCTTTCCCTGACCACCGATGACCGCATGGAACATCAGGTCCCGGACGCCCTTCTGATATTTCATTTTTGCCAGGTCCTGAACCTCCGCGGAATCTCCGGCACAAAGCCCCACGATCTTCTTCCGAGCATCCAATTCCGTCAGCTTTCTCTCGTTCAGGGTGCCATACATGGCACCGGAGGTGCGAACCGTGTATCGGTAATAGGGCTCTGATGTAAACACCGCCCGTTCAATCGGCAACCGGAAGGTATATTCTCCGTCCTCCACAATGTGCAGAGTTTCATCAAAGGAAATAACCCCTCCGTTTTGATCCAGCAAAACTTCCCGCCGGAACAGCTTATTCCACATGACGGTGGTATATCCATCCGGACGGAGCAAAAGCCCGCGAAAGCCTTCCCGATCCACAATCTGAACCGGGGCGGTTTTGGGGGGCATATGATCCACTGCACCAGAGGCCTCATAGATGCGGGTAAACCCGCAGCAGGCCACATCGGCATCGTATTCTTCCAGCAGCCTCACCAGGGTTTCCAAATATCCCGGCTCCAGCACATCATCGCAGTCCGCAAAGCCGATATAATCGCCCTCTGCCGCTGCCAAGGCCCGGTTTCTCGCCGCGCTGACGCCCTTGTTTTCCCCGGTGACCACCGTCACCCTGGGGTCCCTGCGCTGCAGCCCCAGAAGGATCTCTCCGGAGCGGTCCGTGGAGCCGTCATCGCTGAATATAATCTGGAGGTTTTCCCAGTTCTGGGACAGCACCGACATGGCCATAGGCTCCAGATATTTTTCCCCATTGTATACGGGAACGATCAGACTGATCTTTTTCATGTTGCATCCTCGCTGCTGTCTCCAATGACGGTACCATGCTTGTTCTGCTGGTCCTCCGGCGGGGGCGTCATATAGTCCCCGTAGAGCTGCCCCAGCACCCGGTCATAATCCCGCTGCGCCTTCAGGGTCAAGGTCTCGAAGGGATAGTCCGCCAAGTTGTCAAAAACGCTTCTGGGAAACAGCTCCCGGAATTTATAGGCACCCATAAAGTTGATGATCTGGGTTGCTCTTTCATAGGGGTATTTTTTCAGGCACTTGTCAATGAGCACCATGCGCTTATGGGTATCCATGTACTTTTCCACATGGAGATGCTTACCCACCGCCACCAGAATACGCTCGTGGAGGGGCCGATTTTTCAAATTCACCGCCACTACCTCAGAAAACTGGCTGAATTTCAGCATCATTCTCAGGTACAGCAGCCGATATTTGTGGAAAAAGAATCGAATCTTCCCCTTCGGCATGCCGTCCAGGGGGAAAATGTCGATCCAAGCACAGCGAACCTTTTCCCGCTGGGCAGAAACATCGAGAATCTCAAAGCTGGGATCCACCACCTGGGCTGGATAATAGGGCATATCCGGCTCCGTCATAAAATGGCGGAGATGATAGCCCCCTTTCAATTCCCGGGGCGCCACCTGGATGAAGGTCTCGTAGTCCTTCCGGCTCATGCCGATATCCACATCGTCGTCCCAGGGGATAAAGCCCCCGTGCCGAACGGCACCCAGGAAGGTGCCGCCGATCATCATAACGGTAAGGTTATGTTTTTCACAGATATTCAGTACATCCTTGAGGATTTCCAGCTCACATAGCTGGAGCTCACGCAGGGTATGTTCCAAGTTTATCCTTCTTTCTTGTGGAAGAATTTCCGTTTCAAAAAGGCAGTGCCCTTTTTCAGCCAGTTCTGCTGTTCCATGAACATCACCGGCACTTCTTTATATCCAATATGGTTGGCCTCCAGATAAATATCCAGCAGCCGCTCCGACAGGAAACCGAACACACGCTTGTCATACTGGCTGTAGGTTGAGATGTCGATGGCCTGCTCCACTCGGAAAAGGATATCAAACAGCCACTGACAATAGCTGTAAAAAATATCCTTTTTCATAATAAACATGTTGTAAATATGGGTCCAGGAGCGCTTTTTCATCCGCTCCACCGCCGCTGCGTAGTCTTCGCCACACTCTGCCGCCAGTTTCAGCGCCATATCCAGCGGCTCCGCCGGATGGGCATGGATATACTGATTGTAAACGGTCTCGATATAGTAGTTCCGGCGCTTGGGCAGCAGTACATCCACGTCCTTTAACAGGACTTCGGCCTCCTGCTCTGACAGGATGCCGTCCCATCTGTCCCTGGTTTTCTTTCCCTGAAAATGTCGGCGGTAATGGGCAAGACCCACATAATCCGCACTCAGATTCTTCCAAGCCCAGTAGATCCCCGTGAGCTCGCAGAAGGTGGGGTTCTTTTCGGAAATATTATCCCCGGTATTGTCCCCCCGGAAGCCCAATTCCAGGTCCTTCCCGGCTTTGCCCACATGAAGGGGCAGATACATGGGGTCCTCCGGCATACGGTAGGCCTTGTGGGCGGCCACCATCACTTGAATCTTCATAGCTTTTTCTCACACAATCTCAGGGACGAGGCGATAACCTTGTCCATGTCGTAGTATTTGTATTCCCCCAGCCGTCCGCCGAAGGTGACACCTTCCTCCTTCTGCGCCAGAGCGGCGTATTTTGCGTAGAGCGCGTCATTCTTCTCATCGTTGACGGTGTAGTAGGGCTCGTCACCGGGTACCCAGGCGGCGGGATATTCCCTTGTCACCACAGTCTTTTCCTGAGTCCCAAATTCAAAGTGCTTGTGCTCAATGATTCGGGTATAGGGAGTCTCCCGATCCGTGTAGTTTACCACGGCGTTGCCCTGATAATTGTCCGTATCCAGGATCTCCGTCTCAAACCGGAGAGAACGGAACTGAAGGGGACCATAGCAGAAGTCAAAGTATCGGTCGATGGGGCCGGTGTAGATCACTTCATCCGCCAGGGCACGGAGTTCCTCCCGGTGCTGGAGATAATCGCAATTCAGGCGCACCTCAATGCCCTCCAGCAGCTTTTCAAACATGGCGGTATAGCCGCCCTCGGGAATCCCCTGATAGGGATCAGAGAAGTAGTTATTATTATATGTGTACCTTACCGGCAGCCGCCGGATGATAAAGGAAGGAAGCTCTGTGCAGTCTCTTCCCCACTGCTTTTCCGTATACCCCTTTACCAGCTTCTCGTAGATGTCACGGCCCACCAGGGACAGGGCCTGCTCCTCCAGATTTTTCGGTTCCTCCACCTGAAGCCTCTGAGAATCAATGATGGCCTTTGCCTCCTGGGGGGTGGAAATACCCCAAAGACGGCTAAAGGTGTTCATGTTAAAGGGCATATTGTAGATCTCACCCTTATAGTTGGCAATGGGACAATTCACATAGTGATTGAATTCTGCCAGGGTGTTGACATACTCCCAAATCTCTTTGTCGGAAGTATGAAAGATATGGGCACCATATTTATGTACGTTGATGCCCTCTACGCATTCGGTATAGCAGTTGCCACCGATGTGGCTTCTTTTATCCACCACCAGGCACTTTTTGCCCTTTTTGGCAGCCTCGTGGGCAAATACGGCGCCAAAAAAGCCCGCTCCCACAATGAGATAATCATAATGCATGACGATCCGCCTTATCTTGCACCGTCCATACGCAGCACTGCGCCCACGGTCCAGAAAATGATCTTAATGTCCAAAAGGAATCCCCGCTCCCGGACGTACTGAAGCTCCAGCGCCTGCCGTGCTCCGTCCTCATAGGTCACATTGCTGCGCCCCCGGGACTGCCAAAGGCCCGTAAGTCCCGGCTTCACGGAAAGCAGCAGTCCCCTTTTGTCCCCATAAAGTTCCGTCTCCTCCTGCAATACCGGACGGGGCCCCACCAGGGACAGGCTTCCGCCGATAATGTTGAAAAGCTGGGGCAGCTCGTCCAGGCTGGTCTTTCTAAGGAATGCCCCCACTTTGGTGATGCGGGGATCATGCTCCAATTTAAAGTTTTTATGGTATTCCTCAAGCTCCTCCGGGGTAAGCATGTCCTCCAGGTGGTCAGCATGGAGCCGCATGCTGCGGAACTTGTATACCAGGATTTTCTTTCCATGGAGGCCCACCCGTTCTGCCTGATACAGCACCGAACCCCGGTCCTCCGCCACAATGGCAATGGAAATGATCAGCAGTACCGGCCACAGCACCGCCACAGCGACAACCGCCAGCACAATGTCAAACAGCCGTTTTATAAAATCGTATACCGGCTTGTTTTTTCTCTCCACAATACAAGAAACATTCTTTTCCAAAACGACACATCCTGTCAATCCAGATCTTCTATCAGAGCAATCAGATACTGGCCATAATTGGTTTTCTCCATGGATTTCGCCGTTTCCATAAGCTGTTCTTTCCCGATCCAGCCATTACGGAAGGCCGTTTCCTCCAGACAGCCGATCATCTTGCCGCTTCGCTGCGCCCCACGAATGGAACCCGCCGCCTCATAAAGGCTGTCTGCCGTACCGGTATCGAACCAGGTGAACTCTTTGCCCAGGGTCACCACGTTCAGCATACCATAGGTCAGATATGCATTGTTGATGGCCGTGATCTCCAGCTCTCCACGGGCGGAAGGCTTGATGGTCTTGGCAAGATCCACAACCTTATTATCATAGAAGTACAGACCCGGTACAATAAAATTGGACTTGGGATGGGTAGGCTTTTCCTCAATGGAAACAGCTTTACCGTTTCCGTCGATCTCCACCACACCAAAGGCTCTGGGATCCGTCACATAGTATCCGAAAATGGTAGCGCCCTCAGTGTTCTTCATGGCGCTTCTCAGCTTTCTCCGGAAAGCAGGGCCATAGAAAATATTGTCGCCCAGTGCCAGACATACGGAATCGTCTCCGATAAATTCCTCGCCAATGAGGAACGCATCCGCAATGCCCCGCTGAACCTTCTGCTCCTTATAGGTAATATGGATTCCCAACTGAGAGCCGTCTCCCAACAGGTCCACAAAGGAGTCCATATCGTCGGGAGGAACGATAACAAGAATATCCCGAATTCCCGCCGTCATCAGCACGGACAGGGGATAATAAATCATGGGCTTGTCATACACCGGCAGCAGTGGCTTGCAGACAGGCAACGTAATGGGGTAAAGGCGGGTTCCCTTACCGGCAGCCAGAATAATACCTTTCATAATGTACTCCTTTCGCTGTAGAAATGAAGTGCAAAAGCATTCGAAATCGGTCGGGTGTTTAATTTATTTATCATATCGTGAAACACTTGCTTTGTCAATATTTTGCGACTCTTCCAGCGGGACACAGAGCTGTTTCTTTTTCTGACGAAGACTGCGAAAAAACTGGCGCAGCATCTGGGCGCAGGGTTCCTCTAAAACGCCGGAGATCACCTCGGGCTTGTGGTTATAGGGAAGGGAGAACAGCTCCGTCACAGAAGAAACCGATCCGGCCTTGGGATCCTTGGCGCCGTATACCACCACGGGGATTCTGGCATTGATAATGGCCCCCGCACACATGGGGCATGGCTCCAGGGTCACATACATTCGGCACTGCCAGAGCCGCCAACCACCCAGATTCCGACATGCTTCCTCTATGGCCATAAGCTCCGCATGCCCCAGGGCGGTTTTTCCCGTTTCCCGGACGTTGTAGCCACGGCCCACGATTTCATCATCCTTGGTGATCACACAACCGATGGGAACCTCCCCCATCTCCGCCGCCTTTCGAGCCAGCATCAGCGCCTCTTCCATGAACTTTTCATCCCGGGTCACGGCCACACCTCCCAATGGGTATACTCCCGTCATTTTATCTTCCTCTATACTATATCAAAACAGGAAAAAAGTCAAAAAGAACCTGCGTATCTTTGCAATATTCTGGCGAAAAAACAGTTTCCCCCAATAAATCCCGGTGCCAGCACAGTTGTAATTGCGAAATAAATGTGGTATTCTAGTATCAATGACAAATTGGAGTGTTACAGATGAAAAAAGTTCTTTTTTCCCTGTTTTTCATATGTGTTTTCATGCTTCCTGTACTGGCAGACTACTCTGTAGACAGCGTTGCTATCACCGCAGAAGTTTCCACCTCCGGACGTACCGAGGTCTCCACCGCCGTGCAGCTCACTTTCACCACCGCCCAGGATGAGGTTACCATCCCGCTGCCGGAGGGTGACATCAGCGGTGTCTCAGTCAGCAGCTACCGCTATCGGGTGAAGGAAACAGACCACGGCACCAATGTGGTGGTGTCCAACAGCAAAGGCTTTGCGGGCACACAGATGTTCATCATCTCTTACAAACTGCCCTCCTTTGAAGCTGACGGCGGCTCTGAGGATCTTTACACCCTGAATCTCCTGTCCTCACGCTGGGCCAAAGAGATCGGCGCTGTCTCCATGCAGATAAGCCTCCCCGGTTCCACCGTGGAATTTCCGGAGGGTTATACCATGTCCCCTCAGATTCTCAGTGGCTATTACGGAGATTTGGATTCCGTGGACGCTGTCCTGGATACAAACGGCAACGTCATCTCCGGTTCCGTTTCCAGCCGCATGGCCTATGATACCCTGACCATGCAGGTTTCCCTGCCGGACGGCTATTTCCGTGTCCGGTCCACCACCATCCCTGTGATCTCCATCACCTGGCTCTGCATCATCATGGTGCTGATCCTGCTGCTGTGCGTGCTCTACTGGCGGCTCAAGCTCCGCAGCCCCCACAAGGAGGTCTCTGCCCGGCTTCTGCTACCTGAGGGAATCTTTTCTTACCAACTGCCTCAGGTGTTGGACGGCAAAACCTGCGACTTCGCCGCCCTGATCCTGGAATGGGCCAACTTGGGCTATCTCAGCATAGGCTATACCAGAAACCGCCAGCTATATTTCCGCCGAAACATGTATATGGGTACGGAACGCAATCTCGCCGAACAGCGTCTTTTCGCCGAGATTTTCGGACGCAACAACCGTGTTCTGGCCACCCCCGGCAGATTCTCTTCCGCGGCAGCCCGGTTCCGTTCTTCCTCCCGGAGAGCAGTGAACCGCATGGCCTTTGACCGCAGCAGCGGTAACGTGATCTTTATTCAGTTTCCTTGCCGCCTGCTGGCTGCCGTGGGCATCGGCTATATGACCTATCTGTTGCTGCCTGAGGGCGGTGGCTATATCGTCCTGGCTGCCATGGCAAGTATTGTGGGACTTTTCTATAGTATTTATCTCCACTCTGCCCTTGTAGCCTGGAAGTCTCTGCGGAAGTTTTCGGTAAAAACAGCGGTGCTTCTGATCCTGGCTGTTGTGATCGAGGTTCTGGCCCTGATGGCAGGTGCCTTCCTGGAAGCCAGCGTGGGCCTTTTTGCCTGCCTGTTCTCAGCCATTGCCACCGCTGCCGGTCCCCGGCGCAGCTCCAAAGGTCAGGACGCCATGGCACAGGCCAAGGGCTGCCGTCGGTTTTACCGTCAGGCTGCCTGGCACCGGTTGCAGATCTATATGGGCGCAAACCGCCGCTTCTTCCAGTTGGAACTGCCCAAAGCTGTGGCCCTAAATTCCGACAAACAGTTCGCCGCCCGATTTGAACGTCTCAGCGTACCCCGCCCCGAATGGCTGCCCGCCGGAAAACAGACCAGCATGTCTGCTCAGAAATTGCAAAAGCAGTTGCGTCCTCTTGTGAAAAATATTCGTGAAGCGTTCCGCTGAGTCTACCGAAACTGACAAGAACCTTGAATATTCACCATAAAAATGTCGGATTTTTGTTAGAAATCCGGCATTTTTCACGTCTTTCTCTTTACATATAAAAATGTTTATGCTATACTAGCGGGAGCAAAATACTTTATGTTAACAGCATGATACAATTGCCCAGTTTGCGGCATACTATAGATCGAGAAGAAAAAATGAGAATGTGAGGGTGCATTATGGCACAATATGTTATCCACGGCGGAAAGCCCCTTTATGGCGAAGTTTCCATCAGCGGCGCAAAAAATGCGGCTGTTGCCATCCTTCCCGCGGCACTGCTGGTAGACGGCGTCTGCCGGATCGAGAACGTCCCAGACATCTCCGATATTCAGTTATTCTTTGATATTCTTACCCGCATGGGTGCCACCGTAAAAATGATCAACCGCACCTCCTTTGAGCTGGATTGCTCCTCGGTGTACACTTCCTCCGTGCCCCATGATCTTGCCTGCAAGATCCGTGCTTCTTACTATCTGGTAGGTGCCCTGCTGGGCCGTTTTGGTAAGGCCACCGTGGCAATGCCCGGCGGATGTGATTTTGGCGTCCGTCCCATTGACCAGCACATCAAGGGCTTCAATGCCATGGGCGCGGATGTGGACATTATCAGCGGTGATATCGTTGCCACCACCGAGCAGCCCCTCCACGGCGGCAGAGTATACTTGGACGTGGTCTCTGTGGGTGCCACCATGAATATTATGATTGCAGCCGTTCTGGCTGAGGGCACCACCATCATTGAAAACTGCGCCAAGGAGCCTCACATTGTGGATCTGGCAAACTTCCTCAACTCCATGGGTGCCAATATTTCCGGCGCAGGCACCGACATCATCAAGGTCCGTGGCGTCAAGCGTCTCCGTGGCGGCACCTACTCCATCATTCCTGACCAAATCGAAGCTGGCACCTATATGGCAGCCGTCGCCGCCGCTGGCGGCAAAGTCACCCTCAAGAATGTGATTCCCAAGCATCTGGAGTGCATTTCCTCCAAGCTTCGTGAGATGGGTGTAAAGATTACCGATCAGGGCGATTCCGTGTTGGTGGAATCCGAAGGCCGTCTCCAGAAGGCCAAAGTCAAGACCATGCCCTACCCCGGCTTCCCTACGGATATGCAGCCCCAAATCGCTGTCTGCATGACCCTGGCAGAAGGCACCAGCGTGGTCACCGAGGGCGTATGGGATAACCGTTTCCGCTACATGGGCGAGCTCAAGCGTATGGGCGCACAGGTAGAGGTGGACGGCAAGGTTGCTGTCATCGAGGGTGTGGAATCCCTGAAGGGCTGCCCCGTCAAGGCCTGCGACCTCCGTGCAGGCGCTGCTCTGGTCATCGCCGGTCTGGCTGCCGAAGGCACCACTGTGATCTCCGACATCAAGTATGTGGAACGTGGCTACGAGAACATCACCGCCAAGCTCCGGGGCATCGGCGCAGACTTCTCCAAGGTGGAGACAAACGAGCCCCAGTTCACCGTGATTTCTGCAGGTTAACAAACCGATAACGAAACCGTCCCATGCATGTGGGACGGTTTTTTGCACATAATCCCCGGAAGGCTCCGGGCCGATGTGGACATCGGCCCCTACGAATATGGTCTTTCAGCGGAAAATATGCAGGAAAAAACCGCTGCCGAAGCAGCGGTTTCGTTGTCAATCCTGGGGAGGCGGAGGGGGCATCTCCATCTTATCCTTGCCGAACTGCCAGTCGTACCAGCGCTTGATCAGCAGGAAGGGATATCTGCCGCCCAGATACAGGAACGCCTCGGCCTTTTCCTCCTGGGTCATGCCATTGTAGGCAGCGAGGATCAGGTGCTTGGTCATACCCAGCAGGGGTTCTACCTCAGGCCAGAATTCTGCGATATCCTTGTAGCCCTCCTGTCCGGCGAACATATAGTCATAAAAGCCGGTGAGTACATGCTTGGGGATCACATTGGTCAGCAGCTCCACCATTACGGCGGCCTTTTCATCCTCGGTCAGAGTGCCGGAGAAGTAACGATCCAGCTCCGGGAACACCTTGGCCTGCAGCGCCTTGGCACTGGGGTCCATAAATGCGCCGTAATCCTTCGGCATATCTCCTTCCCACATCCAGCGGGAGAAATTCGCCAGCAGCATATGGGGGAACATGGTAAAAATGCCCTGGCAGTAGTCCTTCTTTTCCTCAGGGGTCTTACAGGTGGTACCCAGCACACAGCCACGGATGGCGTCGCCGGACATAAGGTTGTGACCCCACAGATCATCCATTACATAGCCTTTTACGCTTTTCATGAAAGGATTCCTCCTAATTATAATGTCTCAAAAGGGCTGCCCCGAAAGAGGCAGCCCTTGTTGCGCTTAGTAGCTCCAGGTCTTGTCCAGAGACTCAAAGGGCTCGGGAAGTTTGGGTGTTTCGGTGGGGATACGGGTGGGCTTGTAGTCGGTGTAGCGACCGGGCTCATCCTTCTCCACGGATACGGAGCCGCCCATAGCGGGAGACTTGCCGCGCTTGCCGTCGGGATCGTCGGGATCCACTTCTTCCTTCTTCTCCTCTTCGGGAGGAGGACCCATAGGCTGCTTGGGATCGGTCCAGGAACCGGTATCGCCGCCGTTTACCATATCCATGCCGATGAGCAGGCGCAGGAAACGCCACTCTCCGTTTTCATAGATAAAGTCGCCGCCGTACTTCTCCCACATCCACATGATGCTGGCAGTGCCCTTGACATAGTCATGACGCAGTGCAAAGCCGGGGGTATACCAAACGCCCTTGGCGCTCATGCCGTCGTCGGAGACAACGATAATGGGGGAAGCCAATGTATGAGTGGGCATCTCAGCCAGAGCACGGCCGTCCAGATCCTTGATGGCCTCTTCCATTTCGGGATGGGCCTTGATGATCTTTTCCTTCAGCCACTCGGCATCGGTGTACTTGTTGTCGCCGGCGTACATGGGCATCAGCTTGTGCATACCCTGCCAACGGCCAAAGTTCTGGCTCCAGATGACCTCGTCACCCCGCTCCACGGACCAGGTGTTGAGGAGTTCCTCACGGTTCTGGTCAGCGGCATGGTAGTAAGCATGGAGGCTCATTACATTTTCAATGGCGCCAATGGCTTCAATTTTATGGGCTCTGAGTTCAAGTTCAGTCATGGCTTATTCCTCCTTCAGCAAGTGCTCGGGACCGTAGCTGATCTCCGGCGTCCAGGTCTCATAGGGAACGGGGAAGTGGGGATATGCGCTCCAGCCGTACTTGGAAGTGTAGAGGTTGGGAATGCGGAGTACGCCGCGCTCGGGCTTTCTCTCACCCATGGGGGGCATGGGCTTCTCTTCATAGTTGGTGCCGGCCTCGAAGCTGAAATCGGTACCTACGAAGAAGTGCCAGATTTTCCACTCGCCGTCTTCCTTGATGAAGTCAATGGCGTATCTTTCATACATCCACTCGCCCTTCAGGGGAGCATCCTCGGGGGCGTCAAAGCCCTTTCCGG
>CAZEPQ010000037.1:0-15828 GCA_964514175.1 uncultured Oscillospiraceae bacterium | reverse complement strand
CGTCTCTCTTTCGACGGCAGGGGGATTCATTAGCTTAACTTAGTGACATTGTGCAAAAGCAGCGCCCAAAAGTTTTACATCAGCGATTTCTCTGGATCATGGTAACGGCATCGGCAATCAGGGCCGCGATGCCATCGGTGTCCAGCATGGAGGTATCCACAGAGAGCATTGCGCTGCCTGCCTCGCCCCACTTTTTGTGGGTGAAGAAATTGTAATACTCTGCCCGTGACTTATCCGCCTTTTTGATGGTCTTTTCAGCCAGAGCCGGATCGGTAATGGCCTTCTCTTCCATGACCCGCTTCACACGGTGTTCCATGGGAGCGTGGAGAAAGACCGTGATCAGATTCTTCTTCTCGCGGAGGATGTAGTCTGCGCAGCGGCCCACGATAACGCAGTTATCGCCCTGAGCCACCTTCCGGATCACGTTGAACTGGGCAAAAGCCAACTGCTGATTCAGGGGCAGATTATCTGCCGTAGCCGCACCGGTCATATACAGGCTGTAAATCAAAGAACCGGAGGGCTTTTCATCATAATGCTGCATGGCGGCGGCGGAAAATCCGCTCTCCTCAGCAGCCATGGTCAAAATCTCTTTGTCGTAAAAGGCGTATCCCAATCGCTGGGCAACCTTCTCACCGATCTCTTTGCCACCGGAACCGTACTGTCTGCCAATCGTAATAATCATAGGAACACCGCCTTTTCAGATATTAGGGGGCTACTCCCCCATCTTCATTTTAAGCATACCACCTCTCGTGGAAAATGACAAGCCGCAATTTAAGAAAAACTGAATTTTTGTATTCATTGCACAATATTGGGGCGTTTTTTTCTCTGTCAATCCCAAAAGAAAAGGGAGATGTCCGGAAATTACACCACCGCAGTGTCAGAGCTGCTTCGCTCTGACTCATGGCCGCAAAATGGGAACCTCAGAAGCATTCCCGTGACGAGGAGTGTGGTGGGTGTGACGAGGAGTGTGGTGGGAGGGTTGATAAAAAACAGTATAAATGGTATAATAAATATCAAAGCAATTGTCGTACCGTAGCGGTCTTTACTCCCTTTGTTTCGGTCTTTTGGAACCTGGGGATTTGCCGCTTGTCAGAGATGGCAGTCCCTCACAAACTCCGGGGAACGCCGGAAACGTTCTGACATTTCACATCTGGAGGATTCCTATGGAAACATTTCGCAACAGCTATACATATGCGTTGTTTGCCGCTTTGAACGGATGGTTTTCACGTCACTGGCAGCAGAGCCTGATTTTCTCCTGGCTAACCAACCAAAAACAGCCCACGGAGCGGCCTTACGGGAAAATCGTGGGCGGAATTCGAGACTGGTTCAGCAGTCTGAAGCTGTGGATACACTTGGAGGGCAGTGTATTCCTGCATCCCATGCTCTTTGCGGCGGCGGCCATGATCCTGGCACCCCTGCTGCCCACCATGGCCATCCTGGCGCTGGTCTGCGGCAGCTTCTTCTCCCTAGTGGTGAAGCTGGGAGCAGATCGACAGTTCCGCCTAACGTCTTCTCCCCTCAATGGCTATGTTGTGCTTTATGCCTTTGTCTATGCCTATGCCACCTGCACCTCAACATCATTTTCAGGCAGCCTGTTTCCGGGCCTTTTGACGATCGCCTTTGTGCTGTTCTTCTTTGCGGTGACCTCCTGTGGAATGGATGGAAAACATCTTGATATGGTCATGTGGGGGCTGTTGGCAGCCGGTGTGGTGGTGTCGGCATACGGCTTCTTCCAGTTTTTGTTCCCGGAAAAATTTCGCAACGTTTGGACGGATACGGATATGTTCTCCACTGTAGCCTTCCGGGTCTATTCCACCCTGGAAAATCCCAACGTACTGGGGGAATATTTTCTGCTGGTGATCCCGCTGGGGTGCGCTGTGGCGCTGACTGCTGAAGGAAAGCAGAAGCGTCTGGCGGCTCTGGCCGCAGTGGCGGTCATGGGCGTGTGCCTGATCCTGACCTATTCCCGGGGCTGCTACCTGGGACTACTGTTTGCCGCAGCGGTATTTCTGGTACTGCTGGACAGTCGTTTCCTGGTCGTGGGTATTGTGGCTATCGCCCTTTGTCCGCTGTATCTGCCTGATTCCGTGATCTCCCGCTTTACCAGCATCGGCAACATGGACGACACCTCCACTTCCTACCGGGTATATATCTGGCTGGGAACCCTGGCTATGCTGAAGGACTATTGGTTTTGCGGCGTGGGGCCCGGTACGGACGCCTACAATATTGTATATCCCGAATATGCCTATAATGCCATCACCGCTCCCCATTCTCACAATCTGTATCTTCAGATCATGTGTGATAGCGGCATCTGTGGGATCGTGGTATTCCTAATCCTGATGTTATCCTTCTACAGAATGATGTTCACTGCCATCCACCGTGAGACGGACCGCCGTGCAAAGATATTCCAAATCGCTGGAACCTCCGCCATTACAGGCTTTCTGGTGCAGAGCATGACTGACTACACCTTCTACAACTACCGGGTCATGCTACTGTTTTGGGTCATGCTGGGCTTGTGCGTGGTGTTTACCAAAATGGGCCAAAGCCCGGAGGTACAGCAATGATCAAAGTTATGAATATTTTGACCGACAGCAATATCGGCGGAGCCGGACGCTGCTTGATCAACTACCTCAAATACTGTGACCGCAGCCGCTTTGAGATTACAGTGGTGCTACCCCGGGGGAGCCTTCTGATCCCGGAGGTGGAGGCCGTGGGCTTTTCCGTGTTGGAGGCGGATCACATTGCGGAGTGTTCCTTCTCCAGAAAGGCCATTGGAAGCCTTCGTGAGATCATCCGTCGGGAGAAGCCGGACATTGTTCACACCCATGGCTCCTTTAGTGGACGGATCGCGGGACGGCTCTGCGGCTGCATGGTGGTCTATACCCGCCACAGTGCATTTCCCGTACCCTCCTATCTGCGGAAGGGGCCCGGACACTGGTTCAACGGCGCAGTCAACGACTTCTTTGCTGACAGTATTATTGCCGTCAGCCCCGCCACTGCAGAAAACCTGACGGACAGCGGTGTTTCCGAAAAAAAGATCACCACCATGATGAACGGAACCGCCCCGCTGCAAAAAAGCAGCCCAGAGACCTGCCGGCAGCTGCGGCAGCAGTTAGAGCTTTCGGAAGATGTATTCAGCGCCGGAATTTTGGCGCGACTTGAGTGCTACAAGGGCCATCGGCTGCTACTAGAGGCTGCTAAGGAACTTATGGAGGAAGGCCGGGATTTCCGTTTCCTCATAGGAGGCTCTGGTCCTGAGGAAGAGAATATCCGCAGGGACATCCGGGAGATGGGATTGTCGGAAAAAGTGCTGTTTCTGGGCTTTGTCCGTAATGTTCCCTCGGTGCTTAGCATCCTAGATGTTCAATTGAACTGCTCCTATGGAACGGAGGCATCTTCCATCGCCTTGATAGAAGGAATGAGCTTGGGACTGGCTACAGTGGCCAGTGACTACGGCGGAAATCCCTGGCAGGTAGATGATGGCGTTACTGGGCTCCTGTTTGAAAGTCAAAACAGCCACGACCTGGCGGAGAAGCTTCGGCTTCTGATGGATGATCCGGCCTTGCTGGAAAAGATGCGAAGAAATGCTCTGGATACGTACAACCGCCGCTTTACTGGCCAGATCTTCGCGGAAAACGTGGAAGCTGTATATGAAAAAACACTGAACAAGTGAGTGAGGCATTGATTATGGAAAAGAAAAGAAAACGTCCCAATTTCATTGACATCATTTTGATTCTGCTTGTGATCGCCGTGGCTTTTGTGGCCTATTATCTGAGCCATAAGGATGCCGCCTCGGAGGAGATTGTTAAACGGACCTATGTGATCGAGATTACAGAGCTGGAACCCTCCATGGCGCAATGCGTCAGCGTTGGAGACAAGGTCATTGACAACATCAAGAATTATGATATGGGTGTGGTGACTGTAGTGGAGCAGGTACCTGCCCTGACCACCGTGCTCAACGAGGAAACCGGAGAGTACTTGCAGGTGGAGTATCCGGATAAAATCACCCTGAACATTACGGTGGAAGCAGACACCCAGGAATCCGAGAAGGAAATTACCACAGTCGGCGGCTATACTTTGCGGATCGGCGCCAGCATTTCCTGTACCATTGGGACACTGAAGGGTACAGGCTATATCATCGGACTGGACCGATAAGAGGGGGATATCTATGAAGAAACATAAGTTTACCTGGATCGACGGACTTATTATCGCAGTGGTACTGCTGTTGGTGGTGGGAACCTGCGTGAAGTTTTTTGTCAACGATACCACCTCTGTGACCCAGGAGCGTGTGGACTTTACCTATCAGCTTCAGATTTCCGGCATCCGTAATGTCTCTGTGGAGTCCCTGAAAGTCGGGGATACCGTTTATGGCAACGACGGTAAAGGCGCTGTAGGCGTTATTTCGGACATCCGGGTAGAACCCTATACTGCCACCTATGTCACCCCTTCTGGTGAGCTTAAGGAAGCCAACGTGGACGACAGGTATATCGTAATCCTAACACTGGAAGCAGAGGGTGTCATAAATGACGGAGAATATAAGGTAGATACCTATACGATCCAAGTCAACGATTATGCCACCTACTTCACAAAATACTCCATCTGGAGTGCAACCACCCTTGCCATTAACTGAGGAACACCATGAAAATACTGATGACGTTGATGGGGCTGGATATCGGCGGCGCCGAGACCCATGTTGTAGAGCTTTCCAAGGAACTGAGCAGACGGGGGCACACCGTTGTGTTGGCCTCCAACGGCGGTGTCTATGAGGCAGCTCTGGCGGAAGCAGGAATCTGCAATGTTAAGATCCCCCTGCATCTTCGCAGTATGGGCAGTATGTTCCAGTCTCTGCGGCTGCTAAAGGACCTGCTCCGGGAGGAGAAGCCTGATCTGGTCCATGCCCATGCCCGGATCCCCGCCTTTTTGTGTGGAATCCTTCATAAACAGATGGGCTTCCCCTTCATTACCTCCGCCCACTGGGTTTTTGAAGTGACACCGTTGCTGAAGCTTCTCACCGACTGGGGACAGCGAACTGTGGCAGTCAGCGAGGATATCAAAACCTATCTGATGCAGAACTATCAGGTGCCCGCCGACCAGATCCATGTGACAATCAATGGTGTAGATACGGTGCAATTTGCGCCGGGAGAGGGAGACAAGACTCTTCGGCAGTCCCTTGGGCTGGGTGACGGGCCTGTGATCGGTACCGTCAGCCGTCTGGATAAGTCCAGAGAGCTGGCAGCAAAGGAGCTGATCGCTCTTATGCCCCGACTCTCTCAGCAGATCCCCCAGGCCCAGCTTTTGGTGGTAGGCGGCGGCAACGAAGAGGAAAATCTTCGCAGACAGGCCGCAGACGTAAACACATTGCTTGGCAGACAAGCCGTTATTATGACCGGCCCCAGTACGGATATTGCCAGACTGGTGGCCCTGAGCGACGTATTTGTGGGTGTCAGCCGTTCAGCCCTGGAGGCTATGGCTGCGGAAAAGCCCACCATCCTTGCAGGCAACGAGGGCTACATTGGCGTCTTTACACCAGAGGTGCTTCCCATAGCCCAGGAGACCAACTTTTGCTGCCGGGGCTGTCCCCAGATTCAGGGGGACAAGCTGCTTGAGGACCTGTGTACCCTGCTGAACATGGATGAGGCCCGGGAGTTGGGTCGCTTTGGCCGACAAGTGGTGCTGGAGCAGTATTCTGTAGCCAGGATGACTCAGGATTATCTGGATGCTTATCAGCAGTTGCTTTCTCCGGTTCGTCCGGTGCGGGCTGCGGTTTCCGGCTACTACGGCTATGGGAATCTGGGAGACGATGCTATTTTGCTCGCCATTTCCCGACAGCTTTCCAAGACCACCTGCCCAGTGGAATTGACGGTGCTATCCAGACACCCCAAGGAAACCGCCAGCGAATACGGCCTTCGGGCGGTACACCGTTTTTCTCCCTTTGCGGTCCTGAAAACTCTGAAAAACAGCGATGTGCTGATCAGCGGCGGCGGCAGTCTGCTGCAGGATAAAACCTCCACCCGATCCCTGATGTATTACACCACAGTGATTCGACTTGCTAAATGGATGAAAAAGCCGGTATTCGTGTACGCCAACGGCATTGGCCCTCTCAACCATAAGGCCAACCTGAAACGTGTCAGAAAATGCATGGATGCCTGCCAGGTCATTACCCTGCGGGATGAGGACTCTCTGGCAGAGTTAAAAACCTTGGGGGTCACACGGGATGACATCGTCATTACTGGTGATCCTGCCTTTGCCCTGGAGCCTAAGGCCATGTCCTCCGGCGAGTTAGAAGCCCTTGGTATTCCCGAGGTGCAGGGACTGATCGGCATTTCCGTGCGAAATGTTCCGGGGGCCGACCATTATTCCCGGGAATTCGCGTCCCTTTGCGACCGTTTGGTGCGGGAGCAGGGGAAAACCATTGTGTTTTTGGTGATGCAGGAGGCGGAAGATCTGGAAATCAGCAACCGGATCCGGGCCCTGATGCAGGCCCCCTCCTATCTGGTGAAAACACCCGGCTGTCCTGAAACCATGCTGGCGCTGATCCGGCGGATGGATACCCTGGTAGCCATGCGGCTGCACACCATCATTTTCGCCGCCGGTGTGAATGTGCCTGTGGTGGGCTGTGTCTATGATCCCAAGGTTGCGTCCTTCCTGAATATGCTGGATCTGCCCTCCTGTGGCACCCCGGGAGAGATGGATGCCGACGAGGCTTACAGAAAAACCGTCGAGTTGCTGGAGTGTCTGCCGGAGCAGCGGAAAAACCTGCGGGAGCGGGTGGCGCACCTGGTTCCCAAGGCAGAGCAGACGGGTGAACTGTTTGAAAAACTGATGAAAGAACATAACTTGCCCGCAGAGCCCTGATTCGGTCTCCGCAGTGGGAAGAAGAGGAGTCTCTATGGCAAAGAAAACCTCAAAAAACAATAATGCGGTCAAGACCATTGGCACGGTCATGATTATTACGGTGCTGGGAAAGATTCTTGGTCTGGTGCGGGACATGATGCTGGGGCATAACTTTGCCACCGGTATGGAATCCACCGCCTTCCAGGTGGCCAGCCGGATCCCCCGCACCTTCTTTGATGCCATTTTTGCTTCTGCCATCTCTGCCAGCTTTATCCCAGTATTCAATGATCGCATGGAAAAGCACGGGAAGGGAGACGCCTTCCGTCTGTCCAGCAGCTTCTTTACCTGGGTGGGCATTGCCACCGCCCTGTTCAGTTTGGTAGGCATTGCTCTGGCGGATCAAATCGTGGTGCTTTTGGCAGACGGTTTTGATGGGGAAACCGCCGCCCTGTGTGCTTCCCTGCTAAAAATTCTGTTCCCCACAGTATTTTTCACTGGCATGGCCTTCTCCTTTGTAGGCGTATTGCAGTCCATGGGGGAATTTAATATTCCGGCCCTGTTAAGCACCGTATCCAACAGCATTATCATCCTGTATTATCTGTTCTTTTGCAGAAAATACGGCATCTATGGCCTTGCCTGGGCCTTTGTACTGGGATGGGCGGCTCAGGCCCTTATGCAACTTCCCTGGTTTAGGAGAAACGGCTTCCATTACCGCTTTTCCCTGAAGCACCCCGGTCTCAAGCAGGTGTTTCTGCTGATGCTTCCGGTGATGGTATCCACCTGGATCCAGCCGGTAAATCAGCTCATCTCCACCCGGTTTGCCACCCATCTGTTTGATGGGGCGGGAGCCAGCGCCATGGACTATGCCAACACCCTCTATACCATGATCGCAGGCATTCTGGTTCTCAGCATCACCAACGTGATCTTCCCGGAAATGAGCAAGCTCAGTACCAACGGGGAGGAAAATGCCCTCCATGAATTGATCGTCTCCAATATTCGGGGCATGCTGTTTCTCCTGCTGCCGTTGACCGTGGGCTTGATGCTCATGTCTACACCGCTGGTGCGTCTGTTGTACGAGTGGGGCAACTGGGACAGTACCTCCACCGAAATTACCGCAAGGGCTCTGCGCTATATGAGCCTGGGTATGGTTGGCTATGGCGTGCAGAATGTGCTTTCCCGCTCCTTTTATGCCGGTCAGGACGGAAAAACACCCCTGATTTCCGGCTTGGTCTCCATTGCCATCAATCTGGTGCTGTGTGTGGCTCTGACGGACAGCATGGATGTGGGCGGTTTGAGTTTGGCTACCGCAGGGGCCTCCACTGCTGCGGCAGTGGTACTGCTGGTGCCCACAGTGCGGAAGCACCCCAATCTGTGGAACAAGGAACTTTGGCTCAGCATCGGAAAAATGCTGCTTTCCTCTTTGTTAATGGGGTTGGTGGTGGCTCTGGTCCATGGCGGACTTTCCCGTCTGCTGTCCGATGGCCTTGCGAGTCGTGTCCTGCTGATGGGCGTTCCCACCATGTGCGGAATTGTGGTGTATTTCGTGTGCGCCTACCTGCTGAAGCTACAGGAACTGGATATGGTGAAGCGTTTTTTGAAAAAATGATTTTGGATGCACGCAGCCCTCCCCGAAAAATGGGGAGGGCTGATTTTATACCCGGTTACAAGCTCCAATCTATGGCCCCCTCACCGTTTTGCGTCAGAAAATCGTTGATTTTGGAGAAGGGCTTGGTGCCGAAGAATCCTCGATAGGCCGACAGGGGACTGGGATGGGCGGAGGTCAGCACCAATCTGGGAGCATCCGTCTCAATGAAGGCAGCTTTTTTGATGGAGTAATTTCCCCAGAGCAGGAAGGCGATGGGTTGGGGGAGCTGATTGGTGGCCCGAATGGCAGCGTCGGTAAATTTTTCCCAGCCGAACTTTTTATGGGATCCGGCCTGATGGGCTTCCACCGTGAGAATGGAGTTCAGCAGCAGAACCCCTTCCTCTGCCCACTTTTCAAGGCATCCGTGCTGTGCCGGGGCAATGCCCAGATCAGAGTCCAGTTCCTTGTAGATATTTATCAAAGATTTTGGGGTAGGGATCCCATGCCGGACGGAAAAGCTCAGACCGTGGGCCTGACCCGGCTCGTGATAGGGGTCCTGGCCCAGAATCACCACACGGACCTTTTCCGGGGGCGTAGTCTGGAATGCGGCAAACAGATTCTCCCGGGGAGGATAAACTGTGGTTGTGGCGTAGGCGTTTTCTACGGCATCGGAGAGACTGCTCCATTTTTCCTCCGGGAAGGAGATCAGGTCGGCCCAGGGGCCCAGCTCGGTGCGGGTCATAATTACCATTCCTTTCGTTTTTTCGGCGGCAGGACAGTGCCGAAACCATCCAATTTTTACGTAGGGGCACGACTGGTCATGCCCGGCAGGAAGCAGTACGATAACAAGAGGTTTTCGTCGAATACGTACCTCATTTCCCTTATCCACCACTATAACATAGCTTTATCCTACCACACCTGAGGAAAAATGTCGATATAAACGAGACTGCCCCCGCCACAAGTTGAATGTGGCGGGGGACGCTGTGGTTATGGAGTTATGTCAGAACCTTTATCAGCTCTTCTTGCCTTTTTTCTTCACCACGACCACCACAACTGCCACAATGGCAATGACAGCAATGATAATGATGGCGATGACTGCGCCGGAGACACCGCCTTCTTCAGGGGCCTCTTCCGCAGGTGCTTCTGCGGGAGCTTCTTCCTCAACGGGAGCTTCCTCGGCAGGAGCCTCTTCCACTACAGGTTCTTCCACAGGTTCTTCCACCACTTCAGGCTCCTCGGGAATCTCGGGCCACTCATCCACGCCGGGGCCTTCCAGGGTCACGTTGCCATAGGTGCCGGCAACCACGGTGGTTGTGGAGTCGAAGGTGATGGTAACAGGCTCGTCGGCGGTGATGTTCTCCACGTTGTAGATCTCCAGATTGGCAACCTTCACATCGGAGGTAACCTTCCAGGAGGACTTGTGATCGAAGGACAGGTTTGCAACGCCGGTGATCTCCTCGGTGTCTCCGTAAAGAACGGTACCTTCCCAATCGGAATTCTCGAAGAACAGGCTTGCAGCATTGGGGCCGGTGCCCTTATCGGGGCTACCGGAGGCCTGGGAGTAGGCGCCGATGAACATGTCGCCTACCATCTCGGTGGTCTCAGCGGAAACGCCGGTGAGATCCCAGGGAGTCTCCGAGTTGTTGTTCTTGAAGTTGACAGTGGCGGAGCCTGCGCCCTCAACGGACAGGATCAGGTTGTCGGCAGGGGTTTGGCCCTCTTCCAGGGCTGCGGGATCGCCATAGTCCGCATAGTTCTGGTTGATCATCAGAGAGGATTCCACATAGATGGGGGTGGAGGAATTCTCAACATAGATGACCGCAAACTTATTGCCGCCGGAGTATCCGGGGGTCTTGGACTTGTCGGTGAACCACCAGTCAAGGCTGTCCTCATAGAACTTGGGAGTGTTGGCCTTGTCGATGAACATATTTAGCTGGGAGTAACCGGTGGTGACGTTTTCCACGTCGATTTCGCCGGAATCCATCTTGGTCCGCATAACATCGGGATCTGCCACGTCGTATGCGCCCTTCATTTCCTCTGCGTCGTAGGAAGCCGCCACACGGGAATTGGTGACATAGACACCGGTCTCTTCGGCCTCCAGGTTGCCGCCTGCACGGCACTTGATGCCCATAACACCGTTGATGTCACAGTTGTAAGCGTAGATATAGCCGCCGGAAGCGGAGCACAGGCCTGCATCCAAATAGGAAGTCAGGGTGGAGTTGTAGCAGTACACCCAGCTCTCGTTGGAGCCGATGGAGTAAACGCCTGCACAGCGGAGGCCGAAGGTCTTGGTGACCACGTTGTTTGCCACGATGACACCGCCGCCGGAGTCGGTAGCCAGAGCGGTACCTGCCTCGTCGCCGGTGACGATGACAGTCACATTGTCGGCGTGGTCTTCATAGACGCCTGCCATGTCGCCGTCAGCGTTTCTTTCCATGGTGCCCAGGTTGTAGTCAGGACGCTCTGTGGCAGTCAGGGTGGAGGCATCACGGTTGATGGAACCGTCCTCACCCAGCAGGTTGGTGCCCTCGGTGTTCAGGTAGATTTGACCGCCGGTGGAAACATAGGGACCGTGACCGCCGGAAGAGCAGGAGAAGATGTTGCCGCCCTCAATATAGATCACGCCGGAACCGGTGGCATAGACAGAGTTGACGGTACCGAGGATCTGGGGATTGTGCATGGTGAGGGCAGAGGTGGACTTGTTGAGAATATTGGTTGCGGGAGTGGTGGCATCGCCGCCGTCCACATGGATGGCAGAGCCCAGACCGAAGAAGTTACCTGCCTCAGAGGGGCCCTTGCTGGCGGTGTAGCAGTAGGAGGTGAAATCATCCACCGTCAGGTCGCCGCCGCTCTGTACAAAGATGGAGGCGGTGTTGGTGTTGTCATTGGTGACGGTGTTTTCAGCTTCCATGTCTGCCACGTCGATCTCCTTGTAGAGATAGGTGCAGTACAGGCTCACCACGCCCTGAGAGGGACCGTTGGTGACGTTTTCGTAGTAGTTGTAGACACGAACCAGGTCATAGTCCTTGCCATAAACCAGCTTGTCAGCCTTGTATACGCCGTTGATTGCTTCTGCCAGAGACAAATATTCAGGTTCCTCGGTCTCCTGATAAGCCTTGACCATCTCATAGACCTTGCCGTCCGCGGCATAGTACGCGCCGGTGGAGATGCCCATGGAGTTATTGTACTTGGCGGTGGTGCCGGTGTTGACACCCAGATACTCGTTCACGTTCTCAGGCAGCTCCGCACCCTCAGCCACAGCCTTTTCGTTGATCTCAGGCGCGTCATATTCGAAGGTTTCGGTCATTTCCTCGGGATCACGCTTGTCCTCGGGGTCAGCCTCAAAGGTGACTTCCACGGAAGCGGAAGCAGTGGTGAAGGTGTAGTCAAGGTCGTATTCGTTCTTGCCCCTGGCCTCAGCAACCTCTGCGCCGTCCACGGTCAGGGACGCGATCTTGTACTGATAGTCCGAGACAATGTGGAAGGTAACATTGTGCTTGCCGTCCAGCATGCCGGAGGGCAGATGGTAGGTGCCGTTGGGCTGGATGTAACCCTCTTCGCCGCCGGTGACAGCGAAGGTCTTGCTGCCATCGGCCTGATAGGTGATGAAATCACGAGATGCATCGGTGCCCGCATAGCTTTCAGCGGCACTGCCGGTCTCGCCGTAGAAGGCGCCGGGGCAACTGAGGAAGGATGCAGGCTCAGAACTGATGGAAGTGACAGTGGAGGGAATGGACCAGCCACTGGTGGAGTTGTAGTCGTAGATCATGCGGGGGGAAAGGGTAGTAACGCCCTCAGGGATCAGGAAATAGACGTTCTCATTTTTGTTGTTGGCAGAGATATTCTGGACACCGTTGCCCACAGTGGTGACGGTGTAGCCGCCCAGCGTGGCGGGGATCATAACCACATTGCCGGCCTTCTCTTCGCCAATACCCCAAAGCACGGTAGCGGTGGGATCGGCGCTGCCCATCATCATCATCATGTCCATGCCGCCCATATCGCCACCGGCAGCCATGGGATCGCCTGCGGCAGCATCACCGCCAGTAGCCATGGGATCGCCGCCCATGCCGCCCATGCCGCCCATATCGCCGCCGCCCATACCATCGGGGGGCATGCCGCCACCGCCGCCCATGCCCATTTCTCCGGCGGATACTTCATAGACCCAGTTACCTTCGGTCTGGTTGCCGGTGGGGACGGACGTTTCCTCGGCTTCGGTCTCGGGGGCCACGCCCTCTTCGCCGTCAGCCAGTACGGGAACCGCCAGCATAGATGCCAGCATTGCCACTGTCAAAAGCAGGGCTAAAATCCGTTTCTTGCTTAACATTGTTTATCCTCCTTTTCCAGTTGATGCCGCCGGGACAGATGCCGGGGCCTCATGTGGAAAATATAGCAGTCACAGGGCTGCTTTTCAATCTGTTCTGTGCAAATCAACCAAAGAAGGAACAACATGAACAATTTTGAAGATTTGATGGAGAGATATTCACAAATCCTCCAAATTTTACAAACAACAAGGTTGCGGGGACAGTGCAATAATCAGGAGGCCATTGGTGAAAACGTACTGCGACACGGCGGCTTGAGGGCAAGCCGCCCTACAGGTGCACATTGGGGGCTACCTTGACGTAGGGCGGGCTGCCCTTCAGCCCACCGGCAGAGAAAAGTTTGATAACCGGAAATCCCTCGGCGAAAACGTACTGCGATTCCCCTCGGGATGTTGAAGGTCTGCACCGAAAATATACTTACCGCCGGCTTTTTGTATCTTCTCCTTGAGCTTTCAATGTTTTTTTGATATAATAAGGGGAAAAATTATATTTTGGATGTGTATCGAAGTTGAAATACGGCACTTGGAATGTATCTTCCCTGGATCGGGCCAAGGCGAACCGCCTGATGGCCGCAGGGATCTCTCCCCTGGCAGCCGCCGTATTGGTTTCCCGTGGATATGACACCCCCGAAAAAGCGGGGGCATTTCTTGATTCCGGACATGGGCCGCTGCTGGACCCCATGGGCCTCCCGGATATGGATAAGGCCGCCCAGCGGGTGCGTCAGGCGGTCCAAAATGGCGAGACCATTGCGATTTACGGCGATTATGACGTGGATGGTATTACCTCCACCTGTCTTTTAGTGGATTTTTTAACCAAACAAGGCGCAAACTGCCTCTGGTATATCCCCGCACGGCTGGAAGAGGGCTACGGCCTCAACGAGCCTGCCATTCGAGGACTGAAGGAGAAGGATGTGGACCTGATCATCACCGTGGACTGCGGCATCACCGCCACCCAGGAGGCAAAGCTCTGTCGGGAGCTTGGCATTGACCTGGTGGTGACGGACCACCACGAGTGTAAGCCCGAACTGCCGGATGCAGTGGCGGTGGTAGACCCCCATCGGCGGGATTCCACCTATCCCTTCCCCAATCTGGCGGGTGTGGGCGTGGCTTTTAAGCTGGCATCGGCAGTGTGCGGCGATCAGATGGCGGTGTTCCGGGAATACTGTGATCTGGTGGCCCTTGGCACTGTGGCGGACGTGATGCCCCTTGAGGGGGAAAACCGCGTGCTGGTCACCGGCGGCATTGCCGCCATGCAGCGCTCCCATCGTCCCGGTATCCGGGCGCTGATGCAGGAGTGTCAGGTCCAGCCCGGAGCGATTTCCTCCTCCACCATGGGCTATACGCTGGCGCCCCGGATCAATGCGGCGGGAAGAATGGGCCAGGTGGAACTGGCGGCTGAGCTGTTTTTGACCCAGGACCCGGAGCAGGCGGCCCTTTTGGCAGCCCAGCTTTGTCGGCTCAACCGGCAGCGGCAGTCCATTGAAGCGGAGATCTATGACGACGCCATCAAAATGCTGGACGGAGCCCGAGACCCCCAGGCCATTGTGCTGGCAGGGGAGAACTGGCATCAGGGCGTGGTGGGCATTGTGTCCTCCCGACTGGCGGAGGAATACTGCTGCCCCGTGTTCCTGATCTGTCTTTCCGGGGATCATGGCAAGGCTTCCTCCCGAAGCTATGGGGGCTTCCCCCTGTTTTCCACGCTGGAAACCCTGGAACCCCTGCTGGAGAACTTCGGCGGCCATGAACTGGCGGCGGGCTTCACCATTCACCGGGAAAACATTCCGGAGTTCCGGCGGCAGGTGACAGCCCTGGCGAAAAACTGGCAGGAAACCCATCCTGACGGCTCTGCCCTGGAGCTGGATTGCGCCGTTAGCCCCGCGCTTTTGACCGTGCCCAATGTGGCGGCCCTGGATGCGCTGGAGCCCTTCGGGGCGTCCTGTCCCCGGCCTCTGCTTTATCTGGACAATATGCAGGTGGAACAGCTCACCGAGGTGGGCGGCGGCAAACATCTGAAGCTGCGCCTGAGCCGGGACGGAAAGCTGCTGGACGCCATTTTCTTCTCTATGAACGCCTGCAAGGCGGCCATTGCCCCGGGAGACCGGGTGGAAGTGGCCTTTACACCCCAGATCAATGAATTTCGCGGCCTTCGCACCGTGCAGTTAAATCTGACCGACATCCGGCCCTCCGCTGAGTGCCGTCGGGAGATCGAAGAAGGCCACCGGGTCTATGCCCGGTTCGCCGCCAATGCTCTGACGGACATGGAGGCCCTGGGGCTGATCCCTCCCAGAAACGAATTTGCCGCCGTATGGCGCTACCTGACCGCCCATGCCATGGGAGGCAGCGTCATCGACGAAATCAGCGTACTTTCCCGAAAAATTTCCCGCAGCGCCGGGATCCCGGTATCCTTCATCCGGACAAAGGTTTGTCTGGACGTGCTGGAGGAACGGGGCCTGATCCAGATGGAACAGGGCCCCCATGCGGTTTACATCAAACTGACCCCCAGACCGGAGAAGGTGGATCTGCAAAATTCCGCCATTATTCTTCGGCTGAAACGTCATTCTTAACGAGGTGATCCTTTATGGAATCAGTATCTGAACGCTATGACCTGATGGCTGCCGCCATCCGCAAGCATACCCCCAATGTGGATATGACCCTTGTGGACGCAGCCTTCCGCTATGCGGATAACAAACACAAGCAGCAGCTCCGAAAGGACGGCTCCCCCTATATCATCCACCCCCTGGCAGTGGCAGAGATCGTGGCGGAGATGGGTTTGGACACGGAATCCATTCTGGCTTCTTTGCTCCATGACTGCATCGAGGACACGGACTCCAGCCACGAAGAGATTGCCAAAAAATTTGGCAAGACCGTTGCCGATCTGGTGGAGGGCGTCACCAAGCTGACCCGTGTGAACTTCCAGTCCATGGAGGAGGAGCAGATGGAGAACCTCCGGAAAATGTTCCTGGCTATGAGCAAGGACATCCGGGTCATCCTCATCAAGATTGCCGACCGCCTGCACAACACCCGTACCATGCAGTTCCAGACCCCTGCCAAGCAGCGCAGCAAGTCCCTGGAGACCATGGAGATCTATGCC